>QNZT01000103.1 GCA_003978455.1 Sulfurospirillum sp. | reverse complement strand
GAACTTCCAGACATTGCCTGTAATCATGTTCATAACATACCTTTGTATTTAAATTGCGGCTATTTTATCTAAAAAAACACAAAAGTATGTAAAAGTTTCAGTTAAATCGTTCAGTAAAGCTTTTTTTCGAGTTCTTCCAGCTCCTTGAAATCGGATCGGTTGAAGAGGTATTCTACCCCATAAAAAAAGAGCAGTCCGCCCGCCAGTACCAGCAAAATCAATACTGTCGGAATCATCACTATTTTATCCATCTATATTTCCCTTTTATCGTTTCAGCTGATTGACAGTCTGCAACATCTCATCTGATGTGGTGATCGCTTTGGAGTTGGCTTCATACGCCCTCTGTCCCGTGATCAGATCGGTCATCTCCTCGACCAGCTGGACGTTACTCATCTCGACAAATCCCTGCTTGATCTGTCCTAGCCCTTCCAGACCGGCGATCCCGGTCACCGCATCTCCCGAAGCGACTGTCTGGATATAGTTGTTGTCCCCCAGAGAGTGCAGACCTGCCGGGTTGATGAAGTTTGCCAACTCGATCTGTCCCACCTGGTTGGGCTCGGTATCTCCCGCCTGAAGCACTGAAACCGTACCGTCTGTACCGATCGCTATTGTGACGGCATTGGGCGGTATGGTGATCTCCGGCAGCAGTTTGTACCCGTCTGCATTGACTACTGTACCGTTACCATCCACTTTAAACGCTCCGTTTCGGGTATAGGCAGTCGAACCATCCGGAAGCTCGACCTGGAAAAATCCGTTTCCGGTGATGGCGAGATCGAGATTGTTTCCGGTCTCTTTGAAGTTACCCTGCGTAAACTGCTTGGTGATCGCTGTCGGACGTACACCAAGCCCCACTTCGATACCCGTCGGTGAGCCCAGTGTCGTACCGGAACCGACCCCGGCATACTCCATCACCTGATAAAAAAGATCTGCAAACTCCGCCCTCTGTTTTTTATAGCCGATGGTATTGACATTGGCGATGTTGTTCGATGTGGTATCGATCTGGGTCTGCTGTGCAAGCATCCCCGTCGCAGCTGTATAAAGTGATCTGATCATTTTCTCTTCCCCTTTTTAACTTATGCTCTGGTCGTTGCCAGCTTGGTGACGGCATCTCTGTTGAGTTCATCCATCTGTGTACTCATCACACGCTGGTACATCTCTACAAGCCGGTTGGTCTCGATCAACGCCACCATCTCTTCGACTGCATTGACATTGCTCATTTGCTGAAACCCCTGCTTGACATAGGCACTTCCCTGATTGACTTGAATCGCATTTTTTTCAATATCTTTCATTTTATAGAGCGTATCACCCTCTTTTTGTAACAGATTGGTATTTTTCACTCTGGCGATGAAAAGTTTTGCCACTTTTTTACCATCCATACTGAGTGTTCCGTCATCACTGAGAAAAAGCGCCTTTCCCCGTGGTACATGAATGTTACGGTTCGTACTGTTGACAAACTCCTCAGGCAAAAGTCTGTACCCCTCTTTGGTAACGATATCTCCTTCGGAGTTGATATCGAAACTGCTCTGCTGTGTCAGCCGCACACCCTGCGGTGTCTCTACCGCAAAAAAGAGATCCGGCTCTCTAAGCGCAAAATCGAGACTGTTTCCCGTATATCTCAGGCGCATCGAAGAGAAGTCGGTATAACGGTCGACGATCCTCGGTGTCCGGTTGAGCGTACGGTTAAAAAACTTTGCAGCCTCTTTCGTATGGTTCTGAAGCGGTAATTCGTCTCTTTTTTGCTGATAGATACGCTCAAAATCACCGATAATGACATTATCCCGCCTAAACCCGGAGGTATTGACATTGGCAAGGTTGTTGGAGATCACATCGAGTCTGTTGAACTGTGTGACCATGGCACCTGCTGCCTGATAATATCCGCTTTGCATATAAACCCCTGTCTCAGAACTGCTGCAAAAGCCTGAAGCATAAAACGTGCCACTTTTTTTATGCCTTTCATGAAGCACAAAAGCGTCTGAAAACACTCTTTTTAAACATTATATAAGAAAATTTGGGTATAATTTCTGGCTTAAATCAAAGTCAAACGGTAAAAAGAACAAATTTTTTTTGACTTCTTCCCAGTAAAGACAAGAGGGGATCCGAAACTATGTCTGCAAAAGAATTAAACAAAGCACTCGAAGCGCTTTTCAACAGCCATCAGAACGATTACGTTACCTATGAAGAGCTGATGGATCTTTTTCCCAAACAGCCCACCGCCACCAATGCCAAAAAAGTACTCTCCCTGCTGAAAAAGTACAATGTCAAAATCGTCTCTTCAGCGGAAATCGCAAAAATCAAAAATATCCAGGAAGCGCAGCAACGCGAAGAAGAGCGTCTGAAACTTCAGGATGAAGCACTCGAAAACGAGTTTGACCTTGCAAAAGAGAAGGAGTTACTTGAGTGGTCGCGCAGCGACTCCCCTGTGCGTATGTACCTACGTGAGATGGGACAGGTGCCACTGCTGACCAAAGAGGAAGAGATCGAGATCAGTAAAAAGATCGAACTGGGTGAAGATATCATCATCGATGCCTTCTGTTCCGTCCCCTACCTGATCGACTTTATCCTCGACTACAAAGAGGCGCTGATCAACCGTGAGAGACGCGTCAAAGAGCTCTTCAAAAACTTCGATGACGATGAGCAGAGTGACGGAGATGACGAAGAAGAGAGCGACACAGACAATCTCCCCGCCAAAAAAGGCGACAACAAACGGGAAAAGAAGGTCAACGAAGCCTTCAAAGCACTCGAAAAAGCGAAAAAAGAGTGGATCAAAATCTCTTCAATCGAACTTCCCGAAGATGCTACCGAAGAGGAGAAGATCAAGCATCTTCTGGCACTCGCCTATAAAAAGAAGATTCTGAAAGAGAAACTGATGGATCTGGGACCGACCAGTAAACTGATCAATGAACTGGTCAAGTCTATGGAGACTGCCCTCAAAACGGATGACGGTTTTGAAAAAGAGCTCAAAAAACTGGAGTACAAACTCCCTCTCTTCAACGATACACTCAAAGAAAATCACCAGAAGATCCTCTCAAACATCACCAATATGAGCAAAGAGGATATCCTGGCATCGGTACCGGAAGCGACGATGGTCTCTACCTACATGGAGATCAAAAAACTTTTCCAGACCAAAGAAGCGAGTAAAGATAGTTTCGACCTTGAGCCGGAACGCCTGAAAGAGATCCTCGAACAGATCAAACGCGGTAAAGCGATCGCCGACAAAGCGAAAACCCGTATGGCAAAGTCCAATCTCCGTCTCGTGGTTTCGATCGCCAAACGCTACACAAACCGCGGTCTGCCGTTCCTCGACCTGATACAAGAGGGTAACATCGGTCTCATGAAAGCGGTGGACAAGTTCGAGTACAAAAAGGGGTACAAATTTTCAACCTATGCTACCTGGTGGATCAGACAGGCGATCAGCCGTGCTATCGCCGATCAGGCAAAGACGATCCGTATCCCGATCCATATGATCGAGACGATCAACCGTATCAACAAGATCACACGAAAATATCTCCAGGAGTTCGGTAAAGAACCTGATCTCGAACAGATCGCCGAAGAGGTGGGTCTGAGTGTGGACAAAGTGAAAAATGTCATCAAAATCACCAAAGAGCCTATCTCACTCGAAGCACCGATCGGCAATGAAGATGACGGTAAGTTCGGAGATTTCGTCGAAGACAAAAAGTCTGTCGCACCGATCGAATTTATGCTCAAAAATGACCTCAAACATCAGATCGACGATGTACTCGACCAGCTCAACGAAAGAGAACGTGCCGTCGTCAGGATGCGTTTCGGATTGCTGGACGACGAGAGTGACAGAACACTTGAAGAGATAGGGAAAGAGCTCAACGTTACAAGAGAGCGTGTCAGACAGATCGAAAACTCTGCGATCAAAAAACTCAAACACCCCAAAGTGGGACGTAAACTCAAAAACTATATCGAAGAGTAGAAGGACTTTATCCGGTTAACGCTTCTGGGACTTGGTTCCAGAAGCTGCACTAACGCTGCCGGCGCTGGTGCACAAGTGCACATCAGCTTGGTTCCGAGCTGAAATCGTGAAGTAGTTCACGATTTCTTAACGCTCTCACAGCGAAGGGCTCACGCGGCTTGATTTATCTTACTCTCCCAAAAAAGAGCGATACGACAGGTACTACCGTCAAACCTGTCACATATGCCCAGATATCGAGATATCCATGTCGATTCAGATACAAAAAACCCAATACCAAAACGATATAGGAAGTGACACGCAGCGGTGAGAGGATCGCACTGAATGTTTTGGCGATGTTTTGGGCACTGTTTTTGATCCCGCCTATCTTCGCACGCTCCTCTTTGATCACCGCTTTCAGGTCGGCAACCGTGTCATGCGGTGTATCATCCTCGTAGAGTTCATGTTTATCTTCGATGATATCCAGCTCATCCCGATCCTCCGGGGGGATATCCCCGCTCTCTAACTTCTTTTGGATCAGCAGTTTATAGGCATAAAACGATGCGACGGTCACCAGCAGCGAAGAGAAAAACGCCGTCTGCGAACTGATGAGCCAGTGCATCCCCTGACGCAGTGAAAAAGCGATCAGAAGGAGATCGGCTACAGCCATCCAGTAGAGTAACTTTTTAATATTTCTCATCCTCGTCATCATCGTCGTCGATCTGGTTATAGTGTTTGTATCGCGGATCATCTTTGAGCTGATCGAGTTCCGCTTTCTGTTTGACATAGGCTCTGCGTATGTTCAGAATCGCCGCACTGACACCCCAGAAAACTCCCAGCCAAAACAACCACTCATATCCGAGATATTTGCGCATCAAAATACCCGCACCGATCCCCAGCAAAACTGCAACGACGATCGAGATCCCCAGAGAGAGCTGATCGGCTCCCTCTACAAACTTTCCATATTTGGGTTCCTGTTCTTCCTTCTTCATGAGATATCTTTAAAGACTTTTTGCGCTTTATCGATCACGGAGAAGATCATCTCCTCGGTGATCGCCGTGGAGATAAAACCGGTCTCAAACTGGCTGCATGCGAAGTAGACTCCCTCGTTCAACATCCCCTGATGGAACTTCGCAAACAGTTCGGTATCGGATTTCAGGGCATCATCGAAACTGAGAACTTCATGATCGTTGAAAAAGAAGCCGAACATACTCCCGCGCACATCGATTTGTAAGGTAATACCGTTTGCCGCAGCGGCAGTTTTAAACCCCTCTACCAGCAGTGTCGCTTTCTGCTCCATAGAAGTATAGACAGAAGGATCGCTTTTGAGTTTTCTCAGCGACGCAAGTCCCGCACTCATTGCTACAGGATTGCCGCTGAGTGTTCCCGCCTGATAGACCGGACCATCCGGTGAGAGCTGGTTCATGATCTCCTCACGCCCGCCAAATGCACCCACCGGCATACCGCCGCCGATCACTTTGCCCAGAGTCACCAGATCCGGTTTGACACTGTATATCCCCTGCGCACCTTTTAAAGAGGCACGAAAACCGCTCATCACTTCATCGAAAATCAACAGTGCACCATGTTTGTCACACAAGTCACGCAAGCCCTGCAAAAATGCCTCCTGCGCGGGTACCAGTCCCATATTTCCCGCGATCGGCTCGATGATCACGCAGGCGATAGAGTCGGGAGCATCGGTAAAGCACTTCTCCACACTTTTGAGATCGTTGTATTTTGCCAGCAGGGTATGTTTGGTCAAGTCTGCCGGAACGCCCGGAGAGGAAGGCGTACCGAATGTTACCGCACCGCTGCCAGCCTGCACCAGCAGAGAATCGCTGTGTCCGTGATAACACCCTTCAAATTTGACGATATCATCTCTGCCTGTAAAACCTCTTGCCAGACGGATTGCACTCATCACCGCTTCGGTACCGCTGGAGACAAAACGCACTTTGTCAATCGTATCGAAAAGATCGACAATCTCTTCGGCAAGCGCTGTTTCCACAACTGTCGGTGCTCCGAAACTAAGTCCTTTTTTCGCGCTCTCGATCACCGCCGTTTCGATATCCGCATCGCAATGCCCGAAAATCAACGGACCCCAGCTCTGTACGAAGTCGATATAACGGTTGCCGTCGATATCAATCAGATAAGCACCCTCCCCCCGATCAATAAATACCGGCGTTCCTCCAACACTTTTAAATGCTCTCACCGGAGAGTCGACACCGCCCGGTATCACTTTTTTCGCTGCTTCAAATGCTGCTTTTGATTTGTCATGAATCATGCTTTTTCCCTTTAGTTTTATTTTTGTTGTAGTCCGGATTTTGGGTTAAGAGATAGTAGTAGAGATGCGCCATCTCCCACTCTGTCAGAAAGTACTGAGGCATCAGCCGTCCTTTTCGGGACAAAGCTTTTTTAAAACGTTCCATAGAGAGATTGTATATAGGAGGTGCCTGGATACTATGACTTTTCCCATGATCCACATAGGTCGAGAGTACTTTACCCTCTCCTTTTTCACCATGACACTTCGCACAACTGATACCTCTGGGGTTTTGATAGAGCATCCTGGCATACTCTTCATTGGTGATAAAACTTCCATCTGCCTCCAGCAAGAGCACCATAGCACATACCCAAAACAGCAGAGACCCGATAACGTTCATCCGATTCTATCCTTTAATTTAAAATGGTATAATATCAAAAAAACGATAAAGGCAGTTGATGCAAATACTCGATGGCAAAGCCCTTGCCGCTAAAATCCGCAAGAAGGCGGCTGACGATGTCGCCTCCCTCAAAAACAAAGGTATCACCCCCGGTCTTGCAGTCGTTCTCGTAGGTGACGATCCCGCAAGTCATACCTATGTCAAGATGAAAGAGAAGGCGTGTGAAGAGACGGGAATCTACTCCATCGTCCATAAAATGCCGATCGATATCTCCGAAGCAAAGATCCTTGAGACGATCGAGATGATGAACAAAAATCCCAATATCGACGGTATCCTGATCCAGCTTCCGCTGCCGGCGCACATCGATACCCAAAAAGTTCTCGAAACCGTCTCTCCGGAAAAAGATGTAGACGGTTTTCACCCTTTCAATGTCGGCAATCTCGTACTCGGTCTTGAGGGTTTTGTTCCCTGCACACCGCTGGGTGTCATGAAACTCCTCGAAGAGTACGATATCAATCCAAAGGGGATGGATGCCTGTGTCGTGGGTGCCAGTAACATCGTCGGAAAACCGATGATGCATCTGCTGCTCAACAAGTTCGCCACGGTCGATATCTGTCATATCTATACCAAAGATCTCAAAGCCCACACTTCCCGTGCCGATATACTCATCGTCGGTGTCGGCAAACAGAATCTTATCACCGAAGATATGGTCAAAGAGGGTGCTATCGTCATCGATATCGGGATCAACAAAACCGATGAAGGAAAGATCACCGGCGACGTGGACTATAAAAATGTCGCACCCAAATGCAGTTACATCACGCCCGTCCCGGGCGGTGTCGGTCCTATGACCATCGCTATGCTGCTTGTCAATACTATCACTGCTGCAAGGAAACGATAATCATGATTAAAAGATTGAAAACATTTGCCAATAGCTGGCCAGGTACGATCATCATCGTTTTGATGATCATCTTTTTTGTCGCACAGGCATTTGTGATTCCCAGCGGCTCTATGAAACGTACACTCCTTATCGGAGACCATCTCTTTGTCAAAAAGTTCGCCTACGGTATTCCCACACCCCATATTCCATGGGTGGAGATTCCTATCGTACCGGATTTCAACAAAAACGGACACCTTATAGAGGGCAAACGCCCCCAAAGAGGCGATATCGTTGTTTTTCGATATCCGCTCAATACCAAAACCCACTTCGTCAAACGCTGTATCGCCGTAGGCGGAGATATCGTTGCGGTTAAAGACAAAGTCCTCTATCTCAGACCACATGAAGGAAATGACTACATCAAGTCACATTACCCCAAAGAGGTCATCGTAGATATGAACGGAGAACTGTGGGTCAAAAACCCTTACCGCGTCAAATACAAAGGTATTCAGAACGATCCGAATATTACCGACAACGGTACCTATCCGGAACAGATTTTCAATTTTCCCCCGGTTAAAATCGAAAAAGATTACTTCTTCATGATGGGAGACAACAGAGACCACTCCAACGACAGCCGTTTCTGGGGACCGGTACCCTACAGTCTGGTGGAAGGGAAACCATGGTTTGTCTACTTTTCATGGGACAAGGATTATAAAATCCGCTGGGATCGCATCGGAAAATCTGTCGAAACACTTCAGGATGATCCGGAGTACATCAATAAAAACGTAAGTCTCGAATAATGGAAGAGACAAAAATAGCCGAAATCGGTGCGATTATCCTCGCACTGGCAATCGCAATCATCGGTCACGAGATCATGCACGGTCGAGTCGCATACCATTTTGGCGACGACACGGCAAAACTTCAGGGACGGTTGAGTATCAATCCTCTCGTACATATCGATCCCGTCGGAACCATCATCGTCCCCGCCCTGCTCTATTTCAGCAATGCCGGCTTTCTCTTCGGCTGGGCGAAACCGGTTCCGATCAACATCAGCACAGTGATACGAAACGGAGGCTACAACGCAGCCATCGCCGTAGCGCTTGCAGGTATCACATTTAACTTTGCACTTGCACTTTCCGCTGCCCTTGTTTTACATATGCTCCCTCCGATTCACAATATCTGGGACTATTTTCTTCATGCATTTCTGACATACACCGTGGTTTACAACATTGTACTCGGTATCTTCAACCTCATGCCGATCCCACCGCTGGACGGTTCTCATGTGGTTACGTATCAGGCACGAAAGATGGGGTATCACGATTTTGCAAATAAATTTCAGGCTATCGGTCAATACGGCATGATTCTTCTGATGCTGATTATTGCCACCCCTGTCTCAGATGTCATCTTCGCCCCGATGATGCGGGTAATCGATATGCTGTTACCATAAATCTCTAAAAGGGATATTTTCGTTAAAAAAGGAAACTTTTTCTTGCTTTTTTCTTCATGAAAAGTGTATGCTATAAGTAAACACCTGAAAAAGGAAGCAAGATGGAGTTTCAGATCCTCAGCAATTTTATCGGTAAATGTCTGCGCAAAAACGATATTTTTATCCCCGCGATGATCCTCTACCTGATCAAAAACGACGGAGAGGGACGCCTCTCCCAGATCAGCCGGCTACTTTATATCTTTGACTTTAAACATGAACTCTCCCATTATGATACCATCGTCAGAAACTTTAGTGCCGTCATGCTGAAAGAGTACAATATCATCGAAGAGCCTGAAGAAGATTTTTACAGACTGAAAACCTGGCCGCTGACACCGGAGGAGATAGAGAAGATCACCAAAGAGTGTCTGATCATATCCAACGGTTTTTTTTCACATCTGAGAGAGAGACAGCCTATCCGGGGATAAATGCCATTAAGTTAACGCTTTTGGAACAAAGTCCCAAAAGCTACGCTAACGCTAAGGGATAGATTGTTTACAACCGCATCTCTTCCTGAAAACGGTATCCGCTTTCGGCAAGTCTGCGGCGTATCTCCTCCTGATGTTCGGCGCCTTTGGTTTCGAGCGCCAGTGTCACATTGGCATCGCCGTAGGAGAGTGATGTAGAGGTTCTGTCATAGTCAATCTGGATGATATTTGCACCCGCATCCGCCAGGATATCGGACAACCCTCTGAGCGCACCCGGCTTATCGATCAGTGTAACCATCAGTTTCATTTTACGGTGTGCTTTGATCAAACCCTTTTCGATGATCAGAGAGAGCATCTGTACATCGATATTTCCGCCGCTGAGCACAGTCGCTATTTTAGCCCCTTTTTCAAAATGGAACTTATGGTGCATGATCGCAGCCACACCGACGGCACCGCCGCCCTCGACCACCAGCTTCTGGCGTTCCAGCAAGAACAGAATCGCCGAAGCGATCTCTTCGTCATCGACACTGACAACATCATCCGCAACTTCAAGAATGATTTCCAGATTTTTGGGAGAGACATCACGCACGGCTATACCGTCGGCAATCGTCCGTACGGAAGTGGAATCGAGCGGCTTTTTGCTGTGAAACGAATTTTTCATCGCTGGCGCACCCTCGGCTACCACACCGATGATCTTGATATCCGGTTTTGCCTGACGGATATAGGAGCCGATCCCGCTGATCAGACCGCCGCCGCCGATAGGGATGACCAGATAGTCGAGATCCTCGACCTCATCCAGCATCTCCAGCGCGATCGTCCCCTGCCCGGCGAGCACCGCTTCGTCGGCAAACGGATGTATAAACGTCAGCGCATGTTTTTTTGCATACTCAAGTGCATAGGCGTAGGCTTCATCATAATTTTCACCGTGAAGTATCACTTCCGCACCGAGAGAAGTTGTATTTTGTACTTTCAAAAGCGGTGTCGCTTCCGGCATGATGATCGTCGCAGGAATACCGAAAATACGGGCACTGTACGCCACACCCTGCGCATGGTTTCCAGCACTTGCCGCGATGACACCTTTGCTACGCTCTGCTTCACTCAATGTAGCGATCTTGTTGTATGCTCCCCGCAGTTTATATGCCCCGGTCAGCTGCAGATTCTCTTTTTTCAGATAGACATCGGCGCCGGATCTCGCACTTAGCAAAGGGGCATGTGCAAAAGGTGTGCGAATCACAACATCTTTGACACGGTCATAGGCTTCCGTGATTTTAGTCAGAGGAAGCATCAACCAAAGATTCCTCTGTGCTCTACCATCGTACATCGGTTCTGGACTACCTTGATACCCATCGCTTCCGCTCTTGCGGCAGCTTCATTGTTCACGATCCCTTTTTGCAGCCATAGCACTTTGACATCGCCGCGCTTTGCGATTGCATCTACAATCGCATCGGCAACTGCCGGTTTGCGGAACATATCTACCATATCGATCTGCTCTTCCACCTCTTCCAGAGAACGATAGACCTTCTCCCCGAGAATCGTCTCCTCTTTGGGATAGATAGGTATGATCTTATACCCCTGCTTCTGTAAATATTTTGCAACTCGGTGGCTATC
The DNA here is from genome assembly GCA_003978455.1 of Sulfurospirillum sp. Taxonomy (GTDB): domain Bacteria; phylum Campylobacterota; class Campylobacteria; order Campylobacterales; family QNZT01; genus QNZT01. The sequence goes on along the minus strand of QNZT01000103.1, from coordinate 845 downwards.
TTTCGCCTCGTCTGGGGAGAGTCCCGGTACCGCAATCGTTTTGACACTTTCAAAAATAGCTTTAAACTCATCCGGATTGGTGTTTACTGTCGGAAATTCGCACTCCATCATAACTCCTGCTAAAAAATTTTAAAAATCTATTATAGAGAAAATTTACAAAAAAGCCGGTAAACAGATAAAAAAGAGAGAGCAGAAAAACTAATGGTAAAATTTTATTGTTTTTGTAAACTTTAGTAACATTTATTTTTATTTTAATGCAATTTTTATCTATTTTGGTAAATTTTATTTACTTTAAGTAATTTTTCATATACCATAGTGACAACTTTATATAAAAAGGAATCGTATAATGAAAAAGTTTATACTTATGGCGGTATCAGTCTCCGCACTCTGTGCAGGTCCCATAATCGCACCGCTTGTCGACTATGATGAACAAGATACTATACAGGCCGAAAAAAATGTAGAACAAAAACTGATCCTTCCACCCGCAGAACAACCGATAGTAACTACTCCAGGGGTACGAAAAAAGAGCTTTAACTATGAAGCAGATCTTCTTGCCGGAAGAAACTTTGCAGATGACGATGCAGTAGTCAAAGACGCCACAACGGTAGGTATCAGACTAAACAGATATATCACAGACACTATCGCGATCCAGCTTGGTTATGACAGAATTTTTGATGCTGACTATAAACGGATTCAAAAAAACAAAAATCGGCATCAACACGCTCTCAGAACCGGCTACGAACCTGTATATTGCGATCCTTCTGATGATACTACACAAACCGAGAACGGTGAAAGCGGTGGTGCTTCAGGAAACGGCAACGGAAACGGCAACGGAAACGGAAACG
>QNZT01000137.1 GCA_003978455.1 Sulfurospirillum sp. | reverse complement strand
CAGATGCGGCGTCAGGCACTGGACAACTTTATCAAAGAGAGTACCCATGAACTCAACACGCCGATCTCGGCACTCTTGATGAGTGTCGATGCCAAAGGGGAGTCTGCCGACAAAAATGATCAGCGTATTAAAATCAGTGCCCGCAGGATCTCCGATATCTACAGGGATCTGACCTATCTTTTTTTGCGTGACAAAGAGAGCGTACCACTTGAACCCCTCGATATGGTGCAGATAGTACATGAACAGATTGAGGCGCTCAAACCGCTGGCGGTGAAGAAGGGTGTCACGTTTCATGAAAGCGGTGATGAGAGGTTAATGTTTGAGATAGACCGTGAAAGTGCAGTACGTCTGGTGACCAATCTCCTCTCCAATGCCATCAAATACAATCGCCGCGGCGGTACTATCTATGTGCATACCGGCGGCGGAGTGTTGGAAGTCCGGGATACGGGTATCGGTATCGGTTCAGAAGATCAGAAAGAGATATTCAAACGTTTTTTCAGGGCAACTTCCCAAAGCGGAGGTTTCGGGCTGGGGTTGTCCATCGTTTCGGATATCGCAAAACGGTACGGTATCACGGTAGAGCTAGATTCGACGTTGGGTAAGGGCGCGACTTTTCGACTCCGTTTTTTGTGACTACACACATACTCCACACACTTTTTGTATGATCTGCTTATCAAATCAATCAAACAAAAGGATATGAAGATGAAAAGAAAAATAGTATTGACGATCCCCTTTATGCTCATAATCGGCTACGCAACGGCAAATGCGCAGGGTATGCAGTGCGGTGCGGGAAAATGCGGCAGTGGTATGACGCAAAAAAGCGGTTTCCAAAACGGTATGCTTCATGAAGTGAAAGAGAAAGATGGATATCGACTGGTTTTGGAGAGTGAAAAACCGTTAGTTGTCGGGAACAATGCCATCAAAGTGACCGTATTTCAAAACGGTACAAAAAAAGATGATGTTAAAGTCAAAATCAAATTTTTTATGCCTGAGATGCCGGGAATGCCCTATATGGAGTACAAAACCAAACTCAAAAAAGAGGGCAGTGCTTATATCGGAAAAGTCAACTTTTCAATGGGAGGCACATGGCAATACCAGCTTAAATGGAAAGATAGAGAAGGCAAAGTACATATGGTGAGAGGAAGTGTCAATATTTAGGGATCAATTCAGACTATCTGTTAGTACAGTGGTAATCTAATTTTCTGTTGAAATAAATCTTTTGAGGTTCAGGGAGATTATAAACTCCGTTCCCTCTTTTTGGTCACTTTGGATCTGGAGGTTTCCATCGAGTCTCTTGATAAGTTGTCCTGCTTTGATAAAATCCCGATTGTGTGATGCAAATGTTTCTGAGAGAGGATTGGCGCTTTTGGAGGAACCTCTTCTTATCTTTCTGCGCTCTTCATCAGAGATATATTTACCCGAATCTTTAATAGTGATGGAGAGGGCAGTTTCAAACTTTTTCTGTGCGACATTTTCAATACGTAAAATCACCTCTTTTCGGGCATTGCCTGTCTCCATTGCAGAATCAAGAAAGAGTTTCAGTATCTGTTTGATCTTTTCAGGGTCACCGATACAGATATCCGGTAACGAGGGATCTATCGAATAGTGAAAGGATATGTTGTGACGCTGCGCTATCTGGATATAAGGTTTGATAAGCTCTTTCATGCTGCGAATCGGCGAAAATGTACTCTCTAGTATGCTCCGCTCCTCTTCTTTGGGAGTTGCCTGCGGTTTCTCGACAATCTCCTCTTCCTCTTGAACAGATCTATCTTGCTGTAACGGTGCGATATTGGTCAAAGGCAAATCTTCGCTATCGGTCACTATTTCCTGTGGTAGTGCCAGCGTATCGGGATATAGGGGGTTATGTCGGTTTTTGGTTGAACTACCTTTTTCAAAATGGTGTTTGATTTGAATATCCGGATTTTCTGTCTCTTTTTGAAGCTTTGTAAAGGAGCGAGATCTCTTGAAGATGCGAATCAGGTAAAAAAGTGTGACCAGTGCAGATAATATGGCGGCAAGGTTGGTATATAGCGATACCGGGATGATAGCCTTAAAATCAAGTGATTTGAGATAGTCAAAAAGTGTCTTTTCGGTTTTGGACACAAAGTCGACATTTTGTTGCATCTGTCGTATTGCGATTTTTGTATCCATCGCATAGTGACCGTTGGCGGAACCACGCAGCATGGTTCTTCTGATAGACGCAGCTGTTTGGGTCAGTCTATCTTTGTGAAATATTTTTTGTATCATCTGATAGATCGGTTTACCATTTAGCCGCTCCAGGAGAGGTAACTGCTCTTTTTTGAGTATCTCCTCCCAGTAGCCCAGATCTTGCATCGTCATTTTCTGATTGCGTGCCAATATGTACGTGATATAACTCTGTTCATGATTTAGTGTATTTCGCAGCGTGACCAGTTCGTTGTATGTGATGAAGTAGGGGTGTACCGAGTGGATACTTTGACCAAGCTTTTGTATCCAGGTACGCATCTCCTCCAGCAGAGGTGAAATGATTTTATTTTGGTAGTAGACAAAGAGTATGTTGTGGTAGTCGTCATTGATAACATCGACGCGTGAACGCACATATCTCAGGTCTTCATGAAGATTACTAAATCTATTTTTCAGTGGAGAGAGTTTGGGGTGTTTGCTTAAGTATCTTTGCAGCTGTATCACGGCATCGTCACTCTGTTCTCTCTTCTCTACAATTTTACGAAATACCAGATTGCCTTTGGTTCCGAGATAAAGAGCGGTCAATGCCCGTTCCTCTTCAAGTTTTCTGGCTAAATTATTGAGTTGATCCGCAAGTCCGATATATATATCACTGGACTGGACAATCTGATAGTTACGGAATGCTTTCCATGCACGATTTGTAAAATAAATAGCAGCAAACAGAGTTGCAATGATCATGAATAGAAAAAAGAGTTTTCTGGAGATCTCTTTCATAGCCGATTGATACTCTCTTCAAGATCTGCTACCGCGATAGCGGTAAGGTGAGGTATAAAATAGTGTGGAGAGGTGGTAAATAACCTTTTATACGTATGCCACGTCATATATAGCGTTCTATTATGGTTTTGAAGCATTGCGTCTACAGTATGCAGTTCGTTGCGAAGATTGGTTCTATTCTCCTGCGGATCGATGCTCAGATGAATTGCCATATAGAGTTTCGAGAGTTTCATGATATGGTATTTCAGTTCATCTTTGAAAAGAGTCTGATGCAAATTTTGAAGTATAGAATCAACACCTTCGACTATCGAGCTTGTGGCATCAAGTACTTTTTGTGCATTCTCTTTTTTGAGACCTTCGTCCAGCAGATCTTGCAGTTCATCTTTGGTATAGGAGAGATAGTCGAGAATGGAGTGAATATCTTCGTTACGGGTCTCTTTTGCCATGATACGAAGATCCTCTTCCATCTCTTTTATAGTGTTTCGAAGTTCTGAGCGGTATTTGAACTGTTTGGGATCATTGAGCAAGAAGAGGTAATCATTGGCAAATCTTTCACTCAGATATTTGAAATCTTCGGCAGCTTTGACCATTTGTGCCTGAAGTTGCATAGAAGCGAAAATGAGTAAAAATGCGATGACTATCTTCAAAACGAACTCCGATTATTTTTGATACAACGAGACGTAGAGTTTTGTGATCTCATTCATCTTTTCAGTGATATCGTCTGTCGTTGTAAATACGATAAACGGCAGACCGCCTTTTTCGATTTTAAGATAAAATTTATAGACAATTTTCCAGAGTTTGTCTATTTGTGCCAGTTTCTGGTTAATGGTCGGAGTATTGTTCGGGTTTTTCATCAGTGCCTGATGGTTCATGGAGAAGTTTTTGACCGCTAACTTCATCTGATCGACGGTATTTTTATCTTTGATTCCGGATTGATATGCGATATAATACTTGGCGATACGTTGTGCCAGCATTCTCTGTTTACCGGCTTTTGCAACGATTTCTGAATCTTTGTGACCCATCTTGTCCGTCAGAGAATCGACGACATACTGGCTTCCCTCAAGAATCGATTCGCTTAAATCGAGTGCAAGCTGGGCATTGTCCAGGTTGAATGGTTTTTTAATAAGATCGTTAAACTCATCGAAACTCATCTGGACAAACGTGAGTAGATTCTGGATTTCAGGATCGTTGATGACGCTCATCAGCTTTTTGTTTGCTCTCTTAAACTCTCCAAGTGAAGCTTTAAGTTGTTTGTTGGCTTTGCTGACTGCGACTTTGTTACCGATATAGAGGTAGTCTTTGGCGATACGCTGTGAAAGCATTCTCTGTCTTCCTGCAATATCCAAAAGAGAAGCATCTGTTGCGTTGATCACTACACGCGGAGAGCCGTTGACAGTTGTGAGTTGCATATTTCCGGCATTTACACAAGCGAAGAAAAGTCCCAGTATGACGCCGATTTTGAGTAATAGTTTTTGCATAATTCTTCTATCCTTATCAGTTCGTTTTTAATTGTGTATATAGTTTGGTTGCACTGTTCATATTTTTTAAAATCTCATTGGATTTCTTATAGATCAGTGCCGGGATAAATTTTGACTTGGATCTTCCCATGATCTCAAAAAACATAAAATCACGTTTCGCTTTTTGTAACAGTGTTTTGATCTGTGGTGTATTTTTGTCGTAATGGAGTAACTTCTCCAGCGATGTTTTAAAAAGTTGCATGGACTCTTTCAGCTTCTTTTGAAACTGAGGGTCTTGAATGCCCCATGTCTTGAGCATATAGAGACTTGCCATACGCTGTGACAACATTCTCTGTCGTCCGGAGATATTGATTATCTCACCGGTGGAAGAGTGGGACTGTGCGGCAAAGCTTTTGGTTACATCGTCAGATATTTTAAGCAGCTTCTCAAGATCGCTTTGCAATTTTGCGGCATCAGCCGTGTTTGGCGTTTTTTGCAGCAGAGGTTTAATTGACGACCAGGATTGTTTTGCTTTCTCTATTTTGGCTTTTGTTGCGGCATCTTTATTGAATCGGTCGAGTGCATTCAGGTGATCTTCAAAATGGCGCATAATCTCATCAAGATCTTTATCGGGGGCACCAAAATGGTTTTTCATGCCGATCATCGCATAATCTTTAAGCAATCGCTGGGTATACATCCTCTGTTTACCTGCAAGGTCGATCGCTTCGGAGATATTGTTGATCTCGACAGCATGAAGCAGTGACATCATGAAAAGTAAAAGAGAGATTAAAATTTTTACCAAAATAATTATATCCTTATATAATATATATAGTTATGATATAAAATATTAACTTAATATTGTCTAAAAAGTAGGATTTTTATCACTTTTGTCAAATAATTTGGTATATTTATGACAACTTATAGCGGCAGTACCGGAAATTTGCTCTATTTCGTGTTAAAATTTGTTTCAGGAGTTGTGATGCGTGTCAAAAATTATTTAATGTTACTGTTTTGGCTTGACCTTTTTCTGGTCATTTGGGGATTTTTTACGGCTGCTCAGACATTTTTTATCGATGTGGATGTTTTGCGCTATCCGGAAGAGAATGTTCGTTTGCTTCTTATCCTTTTCATCCTCTTTGCGATAACGTCTCTGGCGGGGCTTACACTCGCTTTTTTATACGATAAAAAGTACTATGTGCGCTTTTTCTCGGGATTGCAGATCGTGGTGTTTGTAGCGATGCTGGCGGGGAAGAGTATTTTTGGTTAAAAAAATCCAAGCGCGGTTCATCTGCGCGTGAGCCCTGCGCTGAGCAGAACTTAGCGTTAGCGTAGCATTTGGGACTTCGTTCCAAAAGCGTTAACCAGATGATAATATCTGCGCGTGAGCCCTGCGCTGAGCAGAACTTAGCGTTAGCGTAGCTTTTGGGACTCTGTTCCAAAAGTGTTATCCAAATAGTCTCCCCGTTGTCTCTATACGCTTGTTCAGATAGTAGCAGAGTTTGACACCGTACAAAAAGATGATCCAGGAGAGATAGATCCAGATCAGAAAGAACATAATGGTGCTGAACGAGCCGTAGAGTGTGGCGTAGGTTTTATTAAATGTTATGTAATAGACAAAGAGCATTTTGGAGATATACCAGATCAGCGATGCGATAAAAGAGCTGGCTAAAGCGCTTCGGTTGTGCACTCTGATATTGGGTGCGATCTTGTAGATGATGAAAAAGAGAAACCATGTGATCATGAAAGATGAGATCGAGAGTGCATTGATCCAGTGTGTATAGTAAAAACTGTGTAGCAGGAGATTGGCTTTGATCGTCATGTAAAAGGATATAGCAACGCCGATGGGCATCAGTATGACCAGTGTCAGATAGATGGAGATCGAGTGTAAAAAGCGGCGGGGCGGTACGTCGTAGATTTTGTTGATGACATATTCGAAATCGTCGAAAAACATTACCGAAACGTAGAGTACGAAAACGAGTCCAAGCACTCCCATCTGGTAGGCGTTTTTCATAAAGGAGTCGATGTTGGCGGCGATAAACTCCTGTTGTACAGGTATGATAGAAGAGAAGATAAAGTGGCGAATATGCTCAAGGTAAGGTGCAAAAAGGTCGAGATGGACAAAGAGGTAGAGCGATATAAGCAGCACCGGAATCAGTGCCAGAATCGTATGGAAACTGAGAGAGGAGGCGTAGTGCAGCAGATTGTGGTCGATAAAGTAGGCTTTGATCCTCTTTTTATCCAACTGCATCGCACACCTCCATATCCTACCCGTCGAGTGCCATTTTACCCGGATTGAGGATATTGTTGGGATCAAATGCCCGCTTTATGGCTCTGAAGAGATTGATCTCCTCTTCGCTGAAAGCGATATTCATGAAAGGCGCCTTGCTGAGACCGATACCATGCTCACCGCTGAGTGTACCGCCCATCTCCACGGTGATCTTAAAGATCTCGACAATCGCTTCATGACCGATCTCCAGCTGTTTGGGATCGCTGCCGTCTACCATGACATTGGTATGGACGTTACCGTCGCCGGTATGACCGAAACAGGGGATTTTGACATCGTATTTCTGAGAAACTTTTTCGATCTCTTTTAACAGCCTCGGCAGTTCAGAGCGTGGCACGGTGATATCTTCGTTGATCTTTTTGGAGCCGTAGATGGTGATCGACTGGCTTGCATTTCGTCTGGCGAACCATATATCCGCCGCCTCTTTCTCATCTTTTGCGATTTTAAATTCCAGGCATCCGTTTTCACCGAAAACTTTTTCGATCTCTTCCAGTTGGTTTTCGAGTTCGATATCGAGATTGCCGTCGACATCGGTGACGAGTATCGCACCGGCATCTACCGGCAACCCTTTGTGAAACTTCTCTTCGACAGCACGGATGGTCAGGTTGTCGAGAAACTCCATCGCCACGGGCGTGATACCCGCGGCGAAGGTTTTATAGACCGCATTCATCGCCGCATCCACGGAGGGAAATACCCCCATCGCAGTACGGTTCAGTTTCGGTTTTGCGATCAGTTTGAGTGTGATTTCGGTGATGACGGCAAGGGTTCCCTCGCTGGCGATCAAAATACCCGCGATGTTGTATCCCGCGACATCCTTGATCGTCTTTTTGCCGGCACGGATGATATCGCCGTTTGGCAGCACCGCGCGCAGTGCCATCACATAATCTTTGGTGATACCGTATTTGCTGGCACGCATACCACCGGCATTTTCCGCGACATTTCCGCCGAGTGTGGTGTACTCCTGACTGGCGGGATCGGGCGGGTAGAAGAGACCGACCTCTTCGGCGGCGCGCTGCAGATCCATATTGATCACACCGGGCTGAACGACAGCGACCATATTGTCCATATCGATTTCAAGGATACGGTTCATGTGCTTCTCAAATCCAAGTACGATACCCCCTTTTGCGGGGAGTGCACCGCCGGTAAATCCGCTTCCCGCACCGCGCGGTGTGATGACGATACCGTGCTCGTTGCAATACTTCAGTACCGCACTCACATCCTCTTCATGACGCGGGAAAATGACGGCATCCGGTTCGTATCGTACACGGGTTGCATCGTAGGAGTAGGCAAGCATATGTGCTTTGTCGTCAAACACATTCTCTTTTCCGACGATGTTCTGAAAAGCATGAAGATCTTTTTTGGCAAGCATTATTTGATTCCTAATAGTTGTTTATAGTATCTGTTGTAATCTCTGATACCTTCACCGCCGATAATGCCGCCGAGACGGTTTTTGATTTGCGGCATACGGTTGTAGAAGGGTTTTTGCGCATTTCGTGTATCTGCCGGTGTTGCTAGCGGCTCTTTGTCTAAAATAGCGAATGTGTTGCAGTCCACAAAGTATCCGCTGTTTTCGATTGCAAAATAGAGCAGACTCGTGTCTTGCGTGTAACAGATTTTGCGGAAATCCTTTTTGCCTGGTCTGGGTTCATGATCGAGATAGAGTTGTGATGCGAAGAGATCGGGGTGGATGATATCCAAAGCAGCGCCGTATGTTTGTCGAAACGACCTATAGTGTGCTTCATCCGGTGTAACGGGCAGTACGCGGTTATAGAGATAGTTGAGTACCAGCATATCGCCTTTTTGGGGGACGATTTTGTACTCCGGAAGTGCTGCCTGATGCAACCTGCGAAATTTTCTGAATCGTACTTCGAGCTTGCCATCTTTTTTCCCGACTACGACCGCTTCGGCTACGATCGTTTTGTGTTTGTCATCAAAAGCGTGCAAAACGATTCCTGTTGTGCCGACGGGGAAACCACCATCTTGCACCAGTGCTGTTTTGCCGTCTGTGTCGGGAAGTTGTATAGTGGAGAGTTCAGGGTTAAAATCTGCCTGAAGCAGCGAAACCGTAAAAAGTAACAATCCGGTTAAAAATCTTTTCATGAATAACCTTTTTTTCTTAAGAATTACAGGGGTCAGTCGGACTTATCCGCCACTCCTGCTGGAGATTTTTGATTATACAAAATGTAGGTTAAAGGATAGTTAGAAATAAAAAATTATCCGGAAGGTTAATTTTCCCTGCTGTTTTGTAAGAAATGCACCCTTTTTCAACAAAATATAGTATAATCGATAGAACCCTCTGCATATTTTACTGCGTATACGCCAAGCTGTTTGCATGAAGTAAATTGTGCAGAGGGTTCAATACTTTATATCATATAAAATAGACACCATACCGATCAGGAATATAATACATTGAATAAAATAGTTTTTTTGTCTCTTTTTATCATCCTTTGGGCGATAGAGGCAGGCGCGTATCAACTTTATAATAATGTTGTGGAAGACAAAGTCTGGAAAAAGGGTGAGACACTGCTCGGTTTTCTCGAAGAGAACAACCTCCCGCTTTCGCTCTACTACAACCTCGACGATAGTGAAGAGAAACTCTCGGCGGATATTCGTAGTCTGACGGTGTATCAGATATTGCGTAACCGGGACAAGAGTATCAGGCAGGTGCTCATACCGCTCAACGAAGAGTTGCAGCTGCATATCTATGAAGAGGGAGAGGGAAACTATACGCTCTCGATCGATCCTGTGCGCTACCAGACCCGGGACAAAGTACTGGTGATGGATATCGAATCGATCTTTTCCAAAGATATTCTCAATAAAACGGGTAATTTCCCTCTGGCGGTGGCTCTTGAACAGCTTTTTAAAAAACAGGTGGAGTTCAGGCGATTGAAAAAAGGAGACAAAGTAGTCGCTTTGTACAGAGAAAAAGTGCGTATGGGAAAATTTTACGGTACCCAGAAAGTCTATGCCGCGATGATCGGTACCCGCAAAAAATCCTATTATGAGTTTTTGGCTGATGACGGGAACTATTATGATGAGCAGGGGCGCACACACAACGGCTCCTCTTTTATCGTGCCGTGTAACTACCGGCGTATCTCATCGAAGTTTACCCTCAAGCGCTGGCATCCGATTTTGCATAAGTTTCGTGCACACCACGGTATAGACTATGCCGGTAAAATCGGAACGCCGGTACTTGCCGCAAATGACGGTAAAGTGATTTTTATGGGCAGAAAGGGCGGTTACGGCAATACGGTTATCATACAGCATGAGGGAGGCTTCAAGACCCTGTACGGGCATCTGAGCCGTTTTAACAACGATGTTCGCGGTACATATGTGAAGAAAGGAACGATTATCGGTTTTCTGGGGAACAGCGGTATGAGTACCGGACCGCATCTGCATTTCGGTTTGAGTCTGAACAACCGCTGGATCGATCCCGCGCATAAAATTGTCATCACCAAAATGCTTCATGGTGAAAAACGTAAAAAGTTTATGAATTTTGTTACACTCAGTAAACAGAAGATAGTAGCTGCACTGGCGGCTTATGAAAAGGGCAAAGAGGAGAAGGGCAATGGGAAAGAGCGAACAGATTGAACACTACAAAGGGCTGATTGAATCCTACCTGAAAGATCCGGAACACTCTGATATTCCTATCTCCGAGATCGCGAAAGCGATGCGCTATATCGGCAGAGAAGATGAAGAGAGTTTCCATAAGTATCTCGAAAAGATCCCCAACGAGTATCTCGGTGATATCGTTTTGGAACTTCCGGAGAAGTATCTGCGTGATGTGGTCGAAGAGATGGAGACCGAAGAGCTCGCCGAAGTGATCGAAGAGCTCGAGAGTGATGATGCGACCGACCTGATTCAGGATATCGAAGAGATCGACCGCGACAAAGCGCGTGAGATTCTCTCCTCGATGGACGAAGAGGATCGTGAAGAGATCCGCAAACTGAAGAGTTACGATGAGGACCAGGCGGGCTCCTATATGCAGACAGAGTTGTTCAGTGCGCATATCGATGAAACCGTGCAGTCATCGATCGATCGGCTCAAAAAGCTCAAAGCCGAAGGGGAGCTGGAAAATGTCCATCAAGTCTATATTGTCGGTACGTTCGGTAAGTTGATGTTTGCGATTCCTCTGGAAGATATCCTGACATTTGATTTCAACAAAACCTACAAAGAGATTTTGAAAGGAAGAGAAGAGGATTTTAAACCCCATTTCGTGCATGATACGGACAATATTCATGATGTCGCCAAACTCTTCAGAGAACACGATTTGACCGTTGTTCCGGTTGTCAACTCCCAAAACGAACTGGTGGGGCGTATCACTTCTGACGATATCTACGATGTGTTGCAGGAGAGTGCGACAGAACAGATCTACAACCTCGCCGGTGTCGATGACGAAGCGGAAGAGGAAGAGGATGTTTTCGAAGCGGGAAAAAAGAGGGCTATCTGGCTTTTGATCAACCTCTTTACGGCGATTCTCGCCTCTTTTGTCATCCAGATGTTTGATGCGACGATTCAGTCGTATGTGGCGCTTGCGGTATTGATGCCGATTGTCGCGTCGATGGGCGGCAATGCGGGGACACAGACCCTGACCGTTACGGTACGCCAGCTGGCACTCGGCGATATCGAACTCAAAAATGCGAAAGAGACGATCAAAAAAGAGGTACTGCTTTCACTGGCGAACGGCTTTTTGTTTGCGCTGGTGCTGGGTGTTGTCTCCTGGATCTGGTTTCATGAAGTAAAACTCGGATTTGTAATCGCCGCATCGATGGTGATCAACCTTTTGATGGCGGGATTTTTCGGTGCGGTGATACCGCTGGTTCTGAAAAGGCTCAATATCGATCCTGCGGTCGGTTCGAGTGTGATTTTGACGACAGTGACCGATGTGGTCGGTTTTTTCAGTTTTCTGGGACTCGCGTCCATATTTTTGATCAAGTGAGTGGCGTATGATAAAGATAGAGAAGATCACCCCGTGTGACAATCCGCAATTCATCAAACCGCAGCGCGTTTTTTTTACGCAGGACGGTAAACAGAAGAGCTGGGAAGTGGTCAAGACGCATGATAGTGTCGCGATACTGCTCTATCATGAAGAGGAGAATGCGTTTGTGCTGGTCAAGCAGTTTCGTCCGGCGGTCTATCTGAAAAACCATGAAGGCTATACCTACGAACTGTGTGCCGGCTTGATCGATAAAAAATCGATCGCGCAAATTGCCGCAGAGGAGATTCTCGAAGAGTGCGGTTATGCGGTCGATGCGAAGCAACTGGTGCGGATCACCTCCTTTTTCACCGCAGTCGGGTTTGCCGGCGGCGAACAGACACTCTTTTTCGCAACAGTCGATGATACGATGCGCAAAAACAGCGGCGGGGGAATCGACGACGAGATGATCGAAGTGGTCAACCTCCCTCTTCATGAAGCCAGAGCGTTCATGTTTGACGAGACCAAAGCCAAAACACCCGGTCTGATGTTTGCCTTTATGTGGTTTTTTGACCATTACGATAAGTGAACCTGCAACTTCCCTCTCCCTTGCAGCAGATCCGGTTTCGGGGAGTCGATTTTTACCTCAAGCGTGACGATCTGATCTCGGACTCCTTTTCCGGAAACAAAGCGCGCAAGTTTATGTGGTTCCTCGATCATGAAATGCCCCATATCCGACAGGTGTGCTCTTATGGTTCCCCGCAGTCCAATGCCATGTACTCCCTTTCGGTACTGGCAAAGATGCGTGGCTGGGATTTTCACTACTATGTCGATCATGTCGCATCGTATCTGAAGGCAGATCCGCACGGAAACTATCTTTATGCACTGCAAAACGGTATGCAGCTTCATGAAGAGAAAGCTCCGCGGGATCTGTCCGAAGATACCCTTTGGATCGAAGAGGGCGGCAGGCAGGCAGAGGCGGAGTATGGTATCAAAATGCTGGCAGAGGAGTTGGCGCGGGATTTCGGAGGGCGTGATCTCTCTGTGTTTCTTCCTTCGGGTACCGGAACGACAGCACTCTATCTGCAAAAACACCTGCCGTTTCCTGTTTTGACAACTCCCTGTGTCGGGGATGCGGCGTATCTCAAAGCGCAGTTTCTGTCACTCGAAGAGGATGAAAGCGTGCATCCGACGATTCTGGTGCCCCCGAAAAAGTACCATTTCGGGAAACTTTACCGTGAATTTTTTAAAATTTGGATAGAATTAAAAGAGAAAACAGGCGTTACTTTCGATCTCCTCTATGATCCGCCGGGGTGGCTGGTGCTTCTGGAACATCTGGAGAAAATCGGCAATGAGATCTGTTATATCCATCAGGGCGGATTGATAGGGAATGAGAGTATGCTGAAACGTTACGAGAGGAAATTTCAACAATCATGAAGAGACTGAACAGCAGAGATAAAAATTTTGAGGCGCAGTTTGCCGAACTTCTGAAGCGCGGTGCGATGGATATCGATGCGGTGAGTGCCACCGTCAAATCGATACTTGATGAGATTCGGCATGAGGGCAACAGCGCACTGAAGCGCCATATCGCCAGATTTGACGGATGGAAAGCGGCAGACGACAGTGCGCTGCAGATCGATCCGGCGGAGATGAAAAGCGCGTACGATGCGCTGGATGGCAACTTGAAAGAGGCGCTCCATCTGGCATATGAGCGTATCTACAGCTACCATCAGAAGCAGATGCCAAAATCGTGGCTCGATTTTGAACAAAACGGTTCGGTACTGGGGCAGAAAGTGACCCCTGTCGATCGGGCGGGGTTGTATATTCCCGGCGGGAAAGCGGCATATCCGAGCTCTTTGCTGATGAATGCGATTCCCGCCATCGTCGCGGGTGTGGAGGAGATCGTGGTATGTACACCGACGCCCGGAGATGAAGTCAACAGCCTCCTGCTGGGGGCGATGCATCTGTGCAACATCACCAAAGCTTTTAAAGTGGGCGGTGCGAGTGCGATCGGCGCGATGGCGTACGGTACCGAAACGATTCCCAAAACCGATGTAATCACAGGTCCCGGCAACATCTTTGTCGCAACGGCGAAAAAACTGGTCTTCGGGGAGGTCAATATCGATATGATCGCAGGTCCGAGCGAGATCGGAATCATCGCCGATGAGAGTGCCGACCCGCGCTATCTGGCGATCGATCTTCTGAGCCAGGCGGAGCATGATGAGATGGCAAGCTCTCTGCTGATCACGACTTCAGAGGCGGTTGCCGATGCGACGGTGGAGGAGATCGAAAAAGCGCTGAAAACGCTCGATCGCGAAAAGATCGCCAGAGAGTCGATCGACAAAAGGGGTGCGGTGATCGTCGTGAAAGATCTCGATGAAGCGACACACTTCATGAACCGGATCGCTCCAGAACATCTGGAACTGATGGTGGCAAATCCGTTTGAACTGCTGCCCAAAATCAAACATGCCGGGGCGATCTTTATGGGGTCTTATACGCCCGAACCGATCGGTGACTATATCGCAGGTCCGAATCATACGCTGCCGACCGGGGGAACGGCGAAGTTCTACTCCCCGCTCAATGTCGAAAACTTTCTGAAAAAGTCTTCGATCATCGCGATGAGCAAAGCGGGTATCGATGCACTCGGAGAAGCGTGTGCCCTGCTTGCGCAGACCGAAGGACTCGATGCCCACCGCAAATCGGTAGAGATACGACTGAAGGATTGAGATGCGATTTTTATATTTATATACCTTGTTGGTGATATCGCTTTTGTCAGGGTGTCACTCATCAGATACGGAAAAGAGCTATGAGAGCGGTGATCTCAATCGCCAGGCGCCTCTGAAACGAGAGAGGATTTTCGGAGCGGTGCAGCCTCCTGCCGTATGTACACTCCAAAACCGAAAAAAGTTTGTCTACGATCTGATGCACGACACCTATCTCTGGGCGGACGAGACCAAAGATGTCAACTACAGCGACGATCAGCGCTATCCGGATGAAGAGACACTCATGCGGGATCTGCGCAATCCCAAAGACAGGTTCAGTTTCATCATGGATCTCAAAACGTACGATGACTTTTTCGAAGCGGGGAAAAATGTCGGGTACGGTATCTTTTTTGAGCCGTTGGCGGTGGAGACAAACAGCAACGGCTATCGTGTCGATGCACTCGCCCTGCTGCTGGTCTATCCCGGATCGCCTGCGGACAAGGCGGGACTCAGACGCGGTGACAGGATCGTCGCGATGGACAACCGCACGATAGATACGATCTATCATGATGCAAATCTCTTTCACTACTATTTTGAATCGTCCGATCCCGTTACGGCACGTTTTCATATCGAAAGAAACGACGGTACGGAAACTGAGGTATCGGTCACCAAAGCCGAGTACGATGTCAAATCGGTGATCAAAACATCGGTGAGGGATTTCGATAACCGGAAAATCGGCTATCTGCTCTTTCAGTCGTTTGTCGGCTCTTCGGAGCAGGAGCTCAAAAATGCTTTTGCGAAACTGAAAGATGAGGGTGTCGATGATCTGGTACTCGATCTGCGCTATAACGGAGGCGGGTATGTCTATATCGCCAGAGAGCTCGCTTCACTGATCGGCGGATGGTACAGTAGCAGGAAGATTTTCAACCAGACACTTTTTAACCGGAAATACAGTGACTACAATATGGCCACATACTTTAGCTACTATCTCTATGAACAGCTCTCACTGCCCCGTGTCTATATCATCACGACAGGGATGACCTGCTCTGCAAGCGAACTGGTGATCAATTCGCTGCGTGCGTCTGTGGTGGGTGTGGAAGTGATACAGATCGGTACGCCTACCTGTGGCAAACCCTATGCGATGATCGGAGGTCCCTACTGCGACAAATATATCCTGCCGGTACAGATGAAAAATGCCAATGCAGACGGTTCGGGTGACTATGTCGACGGCTTGCAGCCTCTGTGCGAAAGCGAAGATGACTATCTTCATGATTTTGCCGATCCGCAGGAGGACTCTTTTGCGCAGGCACTCTACTATATCCGGTATGACCGGTGCAGACCTCTTGTGCATAGTGAACGTCGCCAAAGCCAGAAGCTGATGACAACTCCTGTTTCAGAGAGTTTCAGGAGCCGTTATGGACTATACTAAGTCCTTTTTGGCGGGAGTGTTTCTTTTGCTGAGCGGAGGATGCAGTGCTAAGCAAAACACTCATGCGGTATTACACCAACCCTCTGTCGAGTGTCTTCATGAAGTGAAAGAGAAAGTGCGTCAGCTAAGCGAAGTAGAACATATAGAGATTTCGGATACGGTTTTTCAAAAACACTCTCTTTTGCTGTTGACTAATATTCCACGGCGATCGTGGGTGGCAGACAATCCCCTGGCAGGTGCGGTCGGGACACAGATACCTTTACGGCTCTTTGTCGAAGATGGGCTATGTCGGATCGGACTGCTCGATCAGGAGGGTCGCATCGTACGCAAACGGAGACTCCAAAATTGCCGCTGCAAAGCTGAAGAGGCGCAGTGAAAAAGATATTGATTATTGCGGATGGTTCGGAGTCCAGGGCTTTTTTACAGAGACTGGAAAATCTCGATACCTCTGAAAATATCTACCATATCGTCTACTACAGAGATACCACGCTTCCTGCAAAACGTCGGGAGCAGTTTCTATATTACCGTTTCGATCCGACCAGTTATATCAAACTCGCTCCGATGATCGAAGATATCGATTTCTTTCAGGTGATGCTGGTGCTCGGCAATAAAATCGATATGCAAGCGACATACGACAATTTACGCAGAGTCGATCAGCAACTGTCGATTGTGATGCTTGATAAGTGGGATCTGCATATTGATGACCCCCATACCGTGGTACTCAATCAGCATGAGCGTATCGCCAATCTGCTGAGCAATTATCTGCCCGATATACCGCTCTGGGCGCAAAATATCGGTCTGGGGCAGGGGGAAGTGATGGAGATCAAAATCCCCTTCGGCAGTGCCTATGTCTATCGGCATGTAGGCAATATCGAACAGAAGCGGTGGCGTATTGCCGCTATCTACCGCAATCAGAAGATTATATTGCCGGAGCCGAAAACGATGCTGATGCCGGATGATGCGATTTTGGCGGTGGGCAATCCAAATGTACTAAAGGGAGTCTATAAAAGTATCAAACGTCAGTTTGGTCAGTTTCCGCACCCCTACGGACAAAATACCTATACTTTTATCGATATGGTGGCGATGAACGACAGCCAGATAGAGTTGCTTTGTAACGATGCGATGCTGATGCATGCCAAACTCAATAGTAAAAAACTGATTATCCGTGTCGTCAATCCGCGGCTGGGCAAAATGCTCGACAAGTTAAAAGGTTATCATGAAAGCGCCAGTATCGATGTGCTGTTCGATTTTCTCAATCTTTCGATGCAGCGGATTGTGTTGGGTGATCTGGAGCATAACTCTATCGGACTCTTTATCACGGATAAAGCCTTTTTTACACACCATATGCTCTTTCTCTACCGTCTGAAAATCCCGATACTCAAAACCGGAAACAACGGCTTTTTCAACATCAGGCACTCCGTGGTACTCAGTGAGGAGAGTGACAAGATAGAGCAGCTCTCATCTGTCATATTCGACTGTGCATCGCAGCTTGGACTGGATATCTCCTTTTACGATTTTACAGCGGATTTCAACGAAGAGCGGGAGAAGATTATCGAGCATTTTGAAAATCTTTCCAAACTCTTTGAAGAGAAGGTGCGGATTATCAAGACGGACAAAAACCCGATACGTGAGTTGCTGCCCCAGGATGATTTTCTTCAGTTTGTCATTTTTGAAAAAAAATTGCTTGAACCCCGGTGGATGGCATTTTTTTCAACCGATATCGAGAAGCACTATTTTCGTTTTCTGGACAAATACCAGCTCTTTTTGCCTTATGAATCATAAAAATATAAACTGTTTTTAAATATAATGAATTAATATCGAGCAGTATTCAGGGAGTTTCATGCAGACACATATCCATTTTGAAAACAGAAAATCGGTTGATTACACGATCTACATAGATGAAATGGAAAAGATGCACTTCGATACCAAAGTGGCAATCGTTACCAACCCGAAAGTGGCTGGTTTGCACCTCTCAAAGCTGCTTGAGAAGATCAGTGCAAAAGAGCTCTATATCATCACAGTCAAAGATGGGGAAAACTATAAAAATCAGGAGAGCCTTGACTATATCCTGGAAAATCTCTTCAACCACCGCTTTGACAGAAACTCTCTTTTGATCGCGTTTGGAGGCGGTGTCGTCGGCGATATGACCGGTTTTGCCGCTTCTGTTTTCCAGCGCGGTATCGACTTTATCCAGATTCCCACGACGCTGCTTTCCCAGGTAGATGCAAGTGTCGGAGGTAAGACGGGTATCAACAACCGATTCGGCAAAAATCTGATCGGGGCATTTTACCAGCCGAAGGCGGTCTATATCGAAACCGAATTTCTCAAAACACTGCCCGAAAGAGAGTTTGGCGCCGGTGTTGCAGAGATCGTCAAGATGGCTGTGACGTTTGATGCGGATTTTTTTCAGTTTCTGGAGTATGCCGATCTGCATCAGCAAAGCGATCTTGCTGCTGCGATCCGAAAAAGTGTCGAAACCAAAGCGAAAGTGGTCGGTGAAGATGAAAAAGAGAAAGGGATTCGTGCAGTGCTGAACTATGGGCACACTTTTGCACACGTGATCGAAAACATCACCGGGTACAGCCGCTATCTTCACGGCGAAGCGGTAGCAATCGGTATGGTGATGGCGAACAGACTGGCACAGAGACTCGGCTTTCTGGATGATGAGGAAGCACTTCGCATCCAAAAAGTGCTGGAGCGGTATCATCTTCCGGTATCATTTAAGATAGAAGATCCGGAACGTTTTTACGATGCTTTCTTTCTCGACAAAAAGAGTGAAAACGAGACGATTAAATTTATCCTGCCGTACCATATAGGCGGTTACGAGATGGTCAGGGGAGTGGACAGGGCGCTGGTGCTCTCCGTTTTGCGGGAATTTGACAGTGAAGATTAAAACGACTCTTCTCCTGCTGCTTTGTGTAGTACTTTTCCCCCTCTATGCTGTGGATAACAACAGTACCAAAGGTGTGAAAACTGCTCCCACTACCGAAAACAATGAGACAGAGCAAACGGAAAAAGCGAATCTGACGATCGAAGAGGCGAAGGCGCGTATTAAACACAATCAGGAGATACAAGAACAGCTCGAAGCGATCAACGATCAGCTCAAAACCAATCTCCTCTACGCCAAATACAATAACCATCAGGTCTATCTCGATCTGCAAAATCAACTCAAAGAGATACGGAAAAAACTACACAAAAGTGCATTGAAACCAGACACCCCGGAGTTCATGAAACTCAAATCGGAAGAGGAGACGTTGGAGAACCAAATCTCACTGCTGAAAGATTTTAAATATCCTCCTTTTGAAGAGTTGACAAAACCCAAAGATATCGCCAAAGCACCTGAGATCAAAACGCCTTTTGATATCCTGAACGGTTTTCGTTATCTCAAACTGCTGAAAACTGAACGTGAAGATTTCAACCGTAAGCTTGAAGGTCTATATACCCTGATAGAACTGTTGAAAGAGAAGAAGCGCCTGTTGAAAAAAGATACAAAAATCAAACATGAACTTGACGAGATTCTCCCTGTCTATCATCTTGCCAAAAATACCTATGCCCTTTATGCCAAGAAAGTCGAAGACAGCAAACTGAAAGTCACGAGCGATATCAAAGTACAGATGCAGCGTCTGTTCAATATCCTGATCACGATCGGTGTGATCATACTCTTCTCTTTTATCTTTAAGTATCTGGCGAAAAAGACGATCACGGACAATCAGCGTTACTATATGGCGAACAAGATTATCAACTTCAGCAACTTCTTCCTCATCATGTTGGTTTTACTCTTCTCCTTTTTGGAGAATATGACCTATTTTGTGACTGTGCTGGGGTTCGCTTCCGCAGGTATCGCGATCGCGATGAAAGATCTCTTCATGAGCGCGCTGGGGTGGATGGTGATCGTCTTTGGCGGCAGTTTTCATGTCGGAGACCGTGTCAAAGTTTTTAAGGGAAAGCACGAATATGTCGGAGATATCATCGATATCTCCTTTTTGCGTATGACGATTCTCGAAGATGTTACACTGACGACATATACACACAACCGAAGGGCGGGAAGGATTATCTTTATCCCCAATAACTATATTTTTACGGAACTTCTGGCAAACTATACCCATGGAAAGATCAAAACTGTCTGGGATGGTGTCGATGTGATGATTACATTTGATTCCAACTATAAAAAGGCGCAGCATCTGGTGCGCGAAATCGTCAAAAAATACTCCAAAGGATATACGGAGATCTCCCGTAAACAGCTCAATATGCTGCGCAGTCAGTATAGTCTGAAAAATATCAACGTCGAGCCGCGGGTCTATACTTTTATGGAGGAGTACGGCGTTAAAATCTCCTGCTGGTATATGACCAACTCCTATGCCACGCTGACCCTCAGAAGCAATATCTACTCCAATATCCTCGATGCACTGATGGCGGAGGAGGATATCAAGATCGCATATCCTACACAGATTGTCAATTTCAAAAAAGATGCACAATTGGAGCCTAAGGATCCGGGTGAACAGAGTATATCTTAAAACGTTCGGCTGCCGTACAAATATCTACGATTCGCAGATCATGGCGCAGAACCTGAAAGATTTTGTGCTGGTGGAGAGTGAAGCGGAGGCGGATATCGTTGTGGTGAACTCCTGTACCGTGACCAACTCCGCCGACAGCAGTGCGCGGAGCTATATCGCCGGCTTACAGAAGCAGGGCAAAAGGGTGATTCTTGCAGGATGCGGTGCGATCAGCAAGGGAGAGTCCCTCTTTGCCGATGAGAAAGTTTTCGGTGTTTTCGGACACTCGGAGAAGAAAAATATCAACGCACTGCTTAAACGTGAGGAGCGCTTTTTCGCACCGGGCGATCTGAAGAGCCTCGACGAGACGATTGTCGAAGATTTCAGCTCCAGAAGCAAGGCATTTATCAAGATTCAGGAGGGGTGTGATTTCAATTGCAGTTATTGTATCATCCCTTCGGTACGCGGGGGTGCACGCAGTCAGAAGGAGGAGAAGATTCTGGCGCAGGTGACGAAGCTTGCCGCCAACGGATATGGTGAATTTGTCCTGACAGGAACCAACATCGGCAGTTACGGCAAAGATACGGGAAGTTCCATCGCGACACTGCTCAAGAGGATGTCTCTGATCCGCGGGGTGCGTCGTATCCGTCTGGGGTCGCTGGAGCCTGTGCAGATCGACGATGCGTTTATGGAGATTTTGGATGAGCCGTGGATGGAGCGGCATCTGCATATCGCCCTGCAGCATACGAGTGAAGAGATGCTGCGTATCATGAGACGGCGCAATGCACTGCAACGGGATCTGGAGCTTTTTGAGACGATTGCCCAGAAGGGGTATGCGCTGGGAACCGACTTTATCGTCGGGCATCCGGGCGAGAGCCAGGCGCTCTGGGAAGAGGGGCTGGAAAACTTCAGGCGCTTCCCGATCACCCATATACACGCTTTTACCTACAGCAAACGCGAAGGAACCCATGCCGCGACGCTGAAAGGGGTCGTTAACGGCAAAGAGGCGAAATCGCGGCTCAAACTACTCGAAGCGATCACCGAAGAGAACAACTACCGTTTCAGGCAGCGGCACAACCGCAACCTGCAGGTGCTGGTCGAAGAGCGAAAAGGGAATTTCCAAAGCGGCTACGATCAGTTTTACAACCGGGTCTATATAGACTCTCCACTTGATCTGGAGAAGGAGTGGGTCGAGATAGCGCAAGCAGAAGTGCGAAGGGAGGGGAACTTTGCGAAAGTGGCTCAATAAGCGCAACCTGATCACGCTGATCGCCTCTTTGATGCTGATCGCACTCTCGTTGATAGCCTATCTGCACAAACCGGTTGAGACGATCGATCTGAATACCTACCACCATTTTCTCGAAAACAACTTATTCAAAAAAGCGACGATTGTCGGCAACCGGGTAGTGCTCTCCACCGATGAAGGGGACTATTCGATTATCCGTTCGGGTATCGATATCAGCGAACTGCTGCATAAAGTACCTGTTGAGATCGATGAGTCGGAAGAGTACACCGATGCGGTGATACTCTTTATCTTGCTGGGGATGCTGATCGGATTTGCGTTCATGTACGGAAAACGTCTCAAACCGCAGCCGCCGGAGCGGGAGGAGCGAAGGAGACAGGAGTATCTTCCCGAGATGCTTCCCGGTGTAGAGCGGGAGATCATGCCGGTCTCTTCTGATGTGACTTTTGATGATGTTGCGGGGATCGATGAGGTGAAGGAGGAGTTGTACGAGATTGTCGACTTCCTCAAAAACAGAGAGAAATATACCGCCTTTGGTGTCAAGATGCCGCGTGGTGTTTTGCTGGCAGGTCCTCCCGGTGTGGGGAAGACACTCATCGCCAAAGCGGTGGCAGGGGAAGCGGGTGTTCCCTTTTTCTACCAGAGCGGATCGGCATTTGTACAGATCTATGTCGGGATGGGTGCCAAACGGGTTCGGGAACTCTTTGCCGTTGCCAAACGTTATGCGCCTTCTATTATATTCATCGATGAGATCGATGCAGTGGGAAAGGCGCGCGGAAACGGACGCAACGATGAACGCGAGAGTACACTCAACCAGCTGTTGACGCAGATGGACGGTTTTGAAGAGAGCAGCAATGTCATCGTCATCGCCGCAACCAACCAGTATGAGATGCTGGACAATGCACTGCTGCGTGCGGGGCGTTTCGACAGGCGTATCTTTGTCTCACTGCCGGGGATCAAAGAGCGTGAAGAGATTTTGAAAGTGCACCTCAGAGGCAAAGTGACGGATGTCAGTTTCGTCGAACTGGCAAAGATGACAGTCGGTTTCAGCGGTGCCGCGCTATCGACGTTTGTCAATGAAGCGGCGATCAACGCTTTGCGCCACAATCGTCAGAAAATCACTTACGAGGATTTCAACAGTGTCAAAGAGAAGGTGCTTTTGGGCAAAAAGAGGATTTTGAGCTACTCTCATGAAGAGAAGGTGATTCAGGCGACCTATCAGGCAGCCAAAGCGTTGAGCGCCTACTGGTACGAGGTCGATTTTGAGAAAGTGAGTCTTGTAGAGGCTTTTTTGATCGAGATGGAGAAGGAGATCACTTCACGCACCCAGATGAGCGGCAAGCTGAAAGTCTATCTTGCCGGTTATGTCGCATCACAACTCTACTTTGAAGAGGTCTATACCAACTGCGCTTCTGATATCAAAAAAGCGAAACAGATCGCCGAGGAGATGGTACAGATCTATGCGATGGGGGATGGTGTCTATGCCGCTTCGGTGGATAGTGCCTCACTGATCGACGAGGCGATCGAAGATCTCGAACAGTTTTTGCACAAGATGCGAAAAGCGGTCGATGCGATCCGGGATGCGCTGCTGGAACAGGAGACACTCCACCGCAAAGAGCTGGAGCAGATGATACGTGCATTTCTTTAGCGGTTTTTCACTACAGGGGGAAGAGGCGCTTTTTCGCGGCTATCTTCATGAGAGCAGCTATACGGTGGCGGGTTTCAGCAAGGGGGCGATCGATGCAGTGGAGTTTGCACTGCGTACCCGGACGCGAATCGATCGGTTGCAGCTGATATCGCCTGCCTTCTTTCTGGACAAAGATGCGGCGTTTAAGGAGAAGCAACTTGAAAGTTATCGAAAAAACAGGAAGCTTTATCTTCGGCAGTTTCTGAAAAACATCGCCTATCCTGCGAAAAAAGATTTGACACCGTATTTAGCAGAGGAGGAAGAAAAAGAAAAATCCATCAAGTCAA
>QNZT01000081.1 GCA_003978455.1 Sulfurospirillum sp. | reverse complement strand
AGTTGAGGCAGTCGGTGATCGCCAGTGGTGTCGCTCCGCTCATCGCGACATTGCGTCCGCTCTCCATCACCGCTGCCGCCGCACCGCCTCGCGGATCGATATAGCAGTAGCGCGGGTTACAATCACTACTCATCGCGATCGCTTTTTTATTCTCTTTGACACGTACAACACTTGCATCCATGGCGCCGGGAGCTTTAACGGTATTGGTCTGTACCATCGAATCATACTGCTCGTAAACCCACGCTTTGTTAACCACTTCAAGAGAGGAGAAGAGTTTGTCAAACGCTTGCTCGTTGCCTACTTCCGGAAAATCGTCGATCGTGACATCTCTGATCTCATCGAGATAGGCGGGTCTTTTGACCGGACGATCGAGTACCGGAGCCTCTTCAGTGATCGGGTCGATCGGAATATCCGCCACCTTTTCACCGTGCCAGAAGAGTTCCATATTGCCCGTATCGGTCACTTCACCGACCACGGCGACATCGAGATCCCACTTCTCGAATATCTCGATAATCTTTTCTTCATACCCCTTTTTCGCACAGATCAGCATACGCTCCTGTGATTCAGATAACATGAATTCATAAGGTGTCATATTCTCTTCGCGGGCAGGTACTTTGTCCAGATCCATTCGCATACCGCTGCCGCTGCGACCCGCCATCTCAAAGGAGCTGGAGGTGAGTCCCGCCGCACCCATATCCTGAATACCGACGATATAGTCGTGTTTGAAGAGTTCCAGACACGCTTCCAGCAGCAGTTTTTCGGTAAACGGATCACCCACCTGTACTGTCGGTCTGAGAGATTTGCTCTCTTCGGTAAAACTGTCACTGCTCATCACCGCGCCGCCGAGACCATCACGACCTGTCTTACTGCCGACATAGATGACAGGGTTACCGATCCCCTCTGCGCGTCCGTAAAAAATCTCATCGCTTTTGCAGGTTCCGAGGGTAAAGGCATTGACAAGGATATTGCCGTTGTAGGCTTCGTCAAAAAAAGTTTCGCCGCCGACAGTCGGCACCCCCATGCAGTTGCCGTAGTCGCCGATGCCCGCAACCACACCCCTGACCAGATAGCGCTGGTGACGGCTGATTTCATCATCATTGGTAACATTTCCGAAACGGAGTGCGTTGAGGTTGGCGACCGGTCGGGCACCCATCGTAAAGACATCTCTCAAAATACCGCCGACACCCGTTGCGGCACCCTGATAGGGTTCGATAAAACTGGGGTGGTTGTGCGACTCCATCTTAAATACTGCCGCCATACCGTCTCCGATGTCGATCACACCGGCATTTTCGCCCGGTCCCTGGATCACCCAGGGGGCTTTGGTCGGAAAACCGTTGAGGTATTTTTTACTCGATTTATAGGAGCAGTGTTCACTCCACATCGCGGAGAAGATACCTATTTCAAGCAGATTGGGCTCGCGTCCAAGAATCTTTTGGATATGTTCGTAATCTTCATGTGTCAGTTTGTGGGAACGTAGTATTTCATCGATATTTTGCATATAGTACCTTGTCTCTGATAGTTTGCAAGATTTTACTAAAAATGGACTTACAGGGGTATCAATTGCAGATTAAATGGTATGTCGTAAAAGGGAAATTTAAAATATTTGAGAGATAAAAAATGATGGTGCGATCGGGGGGATTTGAACCCCCACACCTTGCGGCACTACCCCCTCAAGATAGCGTGTCTACCAATTCCACCACGATCGCATAAGAGAGTACCGGAAGAGATCTTCCGATACTGTCGAGGTTTTATTAACCCAGGAAAGGGTTGGCGTACAGAGCGATCAATGCAATAACAAGTGCATAGATAACCTGTGCTTCGATCATCGCCAGTGCGATAAACATCGTAGTCATCAGTTTACCACCGAGACCAGGGTTTCTTGCAGTACCTGCGATAGTCGCGGCAGCTGTGTGACCCATACCGATAGCACCACCGAGCGCAGCGAGACCGAGACCCACACCTGCAGCCAGTACTGAGTATGCTTTAAGTGTTTCGTTTGCAGCGTCTTCACCTGCAAAAGCAGCAGTTGCGATAGCAACCATCAAAAATAGAATCTTCTTCATGAAGTTCTCCTTAGTTAAAAATAGTTTCGTTTTCAAAGTCCGTTCGGCTTGCGTATCCCTACTTATCACTTTGAGGATGAGATTTTAGCGAAACTCACTTAAAAAAACCCTGAAATTATTAATTAACGCTTTTGGAACAAAGTCCCAAAAGCTACGCTAACGCTATGTTCTGCTCAGCGCAGGGCTCACGCGCAGATGAACCGCGCTTATATTATCATCTAATTTACACTTTTGGAACAAAGTCCCAAAAGCTACGCTAACGCTATGTTCTGCTCAGCGCAGGGCTCACGCGCAGTTGAACCGCGCTTATATTCTTTTACGCAATGGTGTATTGATGGCGAAGCTCAAAACTTCTGATTGTCATATTAAAGTTTTTCTATCAGTTCGAGTTCCACTTTATGCCCTTTGACTGAGAGCACTTTGACTTTTACTCTCTCTCCGATCTGCAATATATCGGTCACTTTATCGACACGTTCGTCTGAGAGTTTGGAGATGTGCAACAGACCGTCCACGCCGCCCGGTAACTCGACAAAAGCGCCAAAATCGACAATCCGTTTCACTTCGCCGTCAAACACCTGTCCCTCTTCAAACTTCGGCATCTCTCTTTTGTGGTGACGTCCGCCGCCTTCACGTTTGCGGGAAGCCAACTCTTTGATATAGTCACACGCTGCACTGACCTGTACTTTATCAGAACCCTCCACTTTGACTTTGCCGCTATCACGGTCAAGGTCGATCGAAACTTCAAACTTCTCGATGATCTCTTTGATCGTTTTGCCCGCCTGCCCGATAATCGAACCGAACGTGGATGGATCGAGGGTAAAGACAGTACGTGAGGGGAGTGCGCTCTCATTGAGTGAAATCTTCTCCGCCGCCTCTTCCATGATACCGAGGATATGCAGTCTCGCTTCCGCCGCCTGATCTAGCGCTTCTTTGAGTGTTTTGCGATCGATACCGCCGAGTTTGATATCCATCTGAAGTGCGGTGATGCCGTCTCTGGTTCCCGCCACTTTGAAGTCCATATCGCCATCATGATCTTCCAGCCCCATGATATCGGTCAAAATAGCGTACTTATCCTCTTCGACGACCAGTCCCATCGCCACACCGGCAACCAGTTTCTGTACTTCGATACCAGCCGCTTTGAGTGCCAGAGAACCGCCGCATACAGTCGCCATCGATGAGGAGCCGTTGGACTCCAGTATCTCGGAGACGATCCGTACTGTCTGATCACTGTCGAGTCGTATCGTCGGTTCCAGCGCCCTTTTGGCAAGGTTTCCGTGTCCCAGCTCTCTGCGTCCAGGAGGTCTGAGCGGACTCGCTTCCCCGACGGAAAATCCCGGAAAGTTGTAATGTACCATGAAGTTTTCGTAGTGCGCCTCTTTGTCCGTCAGCAAGTCATACATCTGCGCATCTTTACCCGATCCGAGTGTCACCGTCACCAGCGCCTGTGTCTGCCCTCTGGTAAAGAGACATGAACTGTGTACGGAGGGGAGGATATTGGTCTCGATCTCGATCGGACGCACTTCAGTCAATCCTCTGCCGTCCGCCCTTTTGCGCTCTTCGAGAATCATTTTGCGTACGACATTGCGTTTGTACTGCGCGACCGCTTTTTTGATCAGGTCGATCTCCCACCCTTCGCGTTCCGCGATATCGTCTTCGGCGATCTTTTTGGCGATCGTATTGAGTTCTGTCGCACGTTCGCTCTTTGCCATCTGGTTGATCGCATCGTAGATATCCTCTTTATAGAACTCATCGATATAGACCAGCAGAGACTCCAGACTCTCATCCTCTTTCAGCTCCAGCTCTGCCGCCGGTTTTTTCAGCTCAAAAAACCCTTTTTCATAATCGACACTCGCTTTTGCGATTGCATCAGAAGCGATTCCCAGCGCTTCAACGATCTCTTCGTTGGAGAGTTCGTTGACGTTGTGCTTTTCCAGAAGATCATCTTCCAGCATATCGGGTATCATGAGCGGATCGGGAGAGACCATCGGTATGATCTCGACTCTCTCCGTCGCGATGGAGCGCATCTCTATCATGAGAAGCTCCTCTTTTGTACCGGATACATAGAGATCGAGGGTACTTTTCTCCAGTTCAGATTTGGTCGGATTGACGATATATTTTCCGTCGATTTTGCCAATTCGCACTGCGGCGACGTTTTTGTCGATCGGCAGATCACTGAGATAGAGGGCGGCAGAGGAGGCGTTGAGTGCCATCGTCTGCAGATCGACTTCCGGATCGGCACTCAGCACAAATACGACAATCTGTGTCGGATAGGCATACCCTTTGGGAAAGAGCGGGCGCAGGCTTCGGTCTATGATTCTGGAAGTGAGTGTCTCGAAATCTCCCGGTTTTGTTTCACGCTTGATAAACCCGCCCGGAATCCGTGCCGCAGCATAACTCTTCTCGATATACTGAACAGTCAACGGTAAAAAATCTTCATCGACCTGTTTATCGTCTCTGGCGACTGTTGCCAGAATTACAGCATTTTTTTCACGAAGCAGCACTGCTCCGGCTGCCTGTCTGGCAACTTTGTCGATCTCATAGATCTCCTCTTTATTGTTTACATTGATTGTAACCGTACAACTCATATTGTTTCTTCTCCTTTAATATAGGGCAGATAGTGCTTACACTCCGCCAGTATCGCTTTGATCTCTTCCGCTTTCGGTTGCGGCAGCGTTTGGTAATAGTAATCTACCGAAATAAAATCTCTGATAATATGCACTGCATAGATCTTATCCACCTTTTTATCGACCAGTGTAAAAAGATCATCCGGTATCACAGGCGTCGCCACTGAAACTTTACGCACACCCAGATTGATGACACTTTTGAGTGCACACATCACTTTAAACCCTGTCTCACACCCTTCATCAATCAGGAGTACATTCTGATCGCGCAGATCACTGACGCCAAGACCGTCGCGGTAGCGGTAGCGGTATTTGACGATGCGTTCATGAAAGAGACGCTCTCCCTCTTCATAGATGTAATCCAGAGATATACCGAAACTCTCTGTCAACTTCTCCTCTATCACGATATCGTTTGTTTCACTGACCATCGCCAGCTGACACTCTTCGTTATTGGGTGCCACGATCGCTTCACTGAAAAAGAGGTCAAAATCAAACCCGAAACGGTTTGCCAGTTTGGCGGTAATCTCTACTGCACCATCAGAGAGTGCCAGCAATATCCACTTCTCATGCTGCATCACTTTGATCGGCAAAATCTCGACCAGAGCGTTATATGCATCATACCTGTCTTTAAAGAGGCAGGTATCAAAATCGGAATTTTCGCTCATAATCACTTTCCGGAAACTGTTTTTTGATCTCTTCATCGCTGAAGGAAAATCTGTAATGAAAAATATAGTGCTTTAGCAGTGCATATGCTTCATTCAGTTCCCGCATTTTATCCTCTTTATGGTTAAAATCGGGATGGTATTTTTTACTTAGTTCACGATAACGGTCTTTTATCTCTTCCCATGAGACCATCACCGGCAGTTCCAGTACCGATAGCGCATGATGCAGTTTGGCTGCAACATTGTCGCTATTTTGCATATGCCCCCAGACTCTGGCTCATGATCAGTTTTTTCAGGTCATCGTCGAAAAAGCGGATACCGACACCGATGTAGGCGTTTTTCGCCCGGTCATTCAGGAAGTTGTCATACCCGCCGTAAAAATCGAGATGCTTGAGGTAGTTGTAACGCAGACTCACTTTGGCGTGCGGGTTACTGCCGCGCACATCGTTTTGGGCATTGAAGTCAAACACCTCCGCGCTCGCTTCCAGCCGATCATCCAGCATATAGTAGTCCAGACCTGCACCTACGCCGTTTTCGATGATACCCGTGCGAAGCACCACATCATCCAGTCGTTTGGCAAGCTGTGCACTGAAGAGCAATTTGGAAGATTCATGCTTTTTGGGAAGAATTACATCTCCCCTATCGTCCATTCTGGAGTAGTCGTCCATACCTGCAACACTGAACCGGTAGGATTTGGTATCGGAGGGGATATAGTTGAGGTTCAGATACCCCTTGGCATATTTGTCGGAGTCCATATACTCTGTATGCATCGCTACTTCGAGTTTGACCTGATCGATCGTGTTGAGCAGTTTTTCCACTTTTTCAAAGGTAGCATTTCCGGAACTGAAAAATGAGTCGGCAGAGACGAGGGTATCGTTCAGGGGTTTGCGGTTTTGTGCCAGGATACTCTGTAACTCCTCTTCGATCTCGTTAAATTTTTCTGCCAGATGCGGTACTTTATCTTTCAGTTCACCCGCAGCGGATTTAAGATTTTTGATCATGATATCCAGATTGGAGACGATCTGCGGTAGTCTGGCGTTGATCGTATCGGCAGTCGTCTGAAACTTTGCACCGACATCGGCAAGATTTTCCCCCATCTTGTTAAAATTGGTGATTGTCTGTTTCAGCAGATCGAGTGAAGTCAGTTTTTTGAGTTCAGCGGTGATCTTTTCCAGATTGGCAAATGTCATACGCAAGTGTTCTCTCGCTTCAGGTGTTAAAACTTCCCTCGCTTCTTTTACCAGCGCTTTGAACTCGTTTGCCGCTTTCGCCATCGCGTCACTGGCATCCTGAATACTCAGCATTTCAGGCGCGGAAGCGATGAAATCACCATCTTTGAGATAGGTTTTCGATTTTCCCAGTGTGATCTCCAGATAACGTCCTCCGAGCAAAGACTCCTGTACAGGTTTGATCCGGGAATCGACCGGTATTTTAACATGCTTGTAGATAAAGAGTTTCGCCAGTATCGCTTCACCGTCGATCATGAGTGATTTTACAAATCCCACTTCCAGACCGTTCGCCTTGACCTTGGAGTTTTCATTCAAACCTGCCGCGCTTTTGAGATGCGCTTTGAGTTCATACCCCTCTTTGGACATATTTTTAAAACTTCCCACCTGTGTACTCAGGGCAAATAATAGTATAAAACCGAGAAAGATAAAGAGTCCTACCCTGACATCATTACGCATTTTTACCCTTTCACTCTATTCTCTCCCGCACGCTCTGTCGCCGGTGGAACCGGAACTTCATGAGACGGGACATTGTTAGCCGGAGTACTACCCTCCGGTACAAGACGATCTGCACTCTCTCCACTAAGAGGATTGCTCTCTGTCGCTTTGACATACTTATAGGCGACGCCGCCGATATGCGCAAAACGCATCAGCAGATAGAGACCGCGCCGCGTGACAGACTCCGCACCGCCGCTGGTGAGGGAGGGGGTCACACTCTCTTTGTAGCGGAGTTCGTAACTCCAGCACTTTTTGTGCATCAAAAGCCCCAGTCGCCACTCTTTGGTAAAGCTGTTGTCAAAATCATAATCCAGCCCGCCCGTTACAGAATACCTTCTGTCGATCACACGGGAAAAGTCTGCACTCAAAAAGTTGATTTTTGTCTCATTGGGTGCATCTTTAAAGGTATGATCCAATCTGAGCTTATTGAGATCATCATGATAATATATACCTGATTGTATCTTTTTTAACTTATGATATTCATAGGAGTAGATCAATGCATTGCGCAAAGAGAGGCGCGGGGAGTGGATATAGATGATCTCGTTTTCCGCTTCATTGAACGGTTTATCCTCTTCATCATAATAGTAATACTGTGTAAAACGATCAGTCAGATAATTGTGTCCGCCGGCATCGTAGAGATAGTTGTTCATCTTGAAAGCGATATTTTTACGTTCCAGATTGAAAGGGATAAAATCAGCAAGATAACCGCTTTTGTCATGAAGACTCGGTATCGTAAAAGCGAGAGAGAGCTGTATGTTGTGTATCTTGCCACCATACTGTTTCATCAGATCACTCTCCAGTGAAATCCGGTGATAGTTGCTCAGATAACGGGCATCGGATACCGTAGCATTTGCATCGGTATAGTTCACTTTGGAGTAGTAAAAATTTTCACTGACCGAAAGGTTTAAGAAGTGGTGCATCAGCGGCATCGTAAAGACAACCGGCACGGAAAATTCATGCTGCCTTGCACCGAGTCCTTTTTTTCGCCAGGAGTTTTTAAACTTATAATCGATCGAATAGATCAGATTGTCGATCCCCAGAATCTGTGAAAATTTATGGTACTGGAGTGAGGGCAGTGTCTGAAGTGTGTCGTCATTGGAGACTTTTTCGGTGTCGATGAAGTACTTTGCATAGGCACCGATATAGTCGCCGTAACCGGACATATAGTAGTTGATACGCGATGTTACCAGTTTATCGACTGCATATTTACGGTCATCTTTGAGGTTGATGTAGTCGATATCGTTCAATGCTGTGACATCGATATAGAGTCCGTCTTTGTAGTCGTATGGATTGTGATGGATATATTTGGTAAAGAGAGCCTGACTGGTATAGTGTACAGAGGCACCCTTGTGAATACTGTTTTTAAGGTTGTGAATTTTTACATATTTTCCCTGCTCATCGAAAAACCCGAGTGTCACAGATCCGCTGGAGTGGGGAGAGTCGGCAAACCGGAGGGTCGTGTAGAGACCGCTTCCACGGTTGAGTCTGATCTGGGGATTGAACTGGATATCCCACGATTTTGACGGGGCAAAATAGATCGGCTGCATAAAGAGGAGGTTTTCACTGTTTTCAAAACCGATCACCGGTCGCAACAATCCGCTACGTCGCTCCCGAATCGTCGGAAAGGCGAACCACGGCAGATACAAAACCGGTACGTTTCCCAGATAGAAACGGGGATTGTAGAGAGAGACATACTCCTTGCGTTTATGCAGATACCCTGTCGAAAAGCGTATCTCCCAGTCGGGATTGTCCGGCAGACAGCTGGAGAGACGCGCATTTTTGATCATCATATCGTGCTTGTCCGCATTGATCGAAGCGCTCTTGATCCAGATATCGGATCCCTGCTCCTGAATAAACACATCCGAAGCGAAAAACTGCTCTTTTTTCAGATTGAGACGGAGTTCATCCGCTTTGTTGATCAGATTGCCCTGATAAAAGAGCGTCACATCACCACGCAGAGTGAGCAGTTCTCTCTTTTTATCGTAAAACGCCTCCTTCGCGGTAAAAAGCATCTCTTTTGCATAGATCATGATATCGCCTCTGGCGACAACCCGATCTCCCTCTGTCTCCACAGTTGCGGCATAGAGTGTGTATTTGGTTATTTTGGAAGGTGTCTGTGCCGCATAGAGTGCAAGCTGTAGCAGCAGAAAAAGTGCAGCCAGTCTATGCATCTACCACCAGAGTCTTTGCAAACTTGTCATGCCAGGTCAGCTTCAGCGGCGAAAAGAGTGCCACGACAAAACCGAAATAGAAGAGGATCTCACTCACCACGCGCATCACCGCACGGATAAAACTGCCACCCCAG
Organism: Sulfurospirillum sp.; assembly: GCA_003978455.1. GTDB lineage: Bacteria > Campylobacterota > Campylobacteria > Campylobacterales > QNZT01 > QNZT01. Next base: position 2,697 of record QNZT01000081.1, on the reverse strand, counting down.
GCGGGAATATCAAGATAGACCTGATCGACCACTTTAATCTTTACCGCCATCTTGCCGAGTGTCGCACCGTAAAGCCCGACAAAAAGCGCCTGATAGAGAATCTTGATAGCAAGTACATAAGGCATCAGCGACTGGGTGTAGGCTAGCACCTCTTGCGGTGTCGTCAGTGCCGATAGGTGATCCTGGATGATAAAAAAGAAGAGAATAGAGATAAGCATCTCATCGATAAACATCGCGATCCCGCGTCTGTTGACCGTAGCCAAAGAGAGACCTTCTCTGTGCAGTTTTTGAAAAAGTGCCTCTTCGTCAAGCATCTTTCAGCGCCTGATATGCGATATCTTTACGAAATTTTTTACCGGCAAAATGCACCTGCCCCGTCATGAGATAGGCAAGATCCCGTGCTTCACGGATCGAGTCACCGATCCCGACGCAGACCAGCACACGCCCGCCCGTGGCAAAAAGCTTTCCATCCTCTCTGGTCACACCGGCATAAGATATATGCGCCCGCTCTTTCAGCTCTTCAAGTACGACATCATCGACGATAATCTCAGCCGGCATAGAACTCTTGTAGGGATAATCTTTGCTCGCCATCACCACACCGACAGCATATTTGTCCGCTATCCTGATATCGAGATGTTCCAGATCTTTGGTCGCCGCTTTGTAAAAGAGGTCAAAAACACTGCTTTCGATCAGCGGCATCAGTATCTCGCACTCCGGATCACCGAAACGGACATTGTATTCGAGTACTTTGGGTTCGCCGTCAACGACCATGATCCCGATAAAAAGCACCCCTTCGTACGGCATACCCTCCGCCTGCATCCCTTTAAGGGTCGGCTTGATGATGCGCTCTTCGATCTTTTCGTACAACGTATCGTCGATCAGAGGCGTCGGCGCATAGGCACCCATACCGCCGGTATTGGGTCCTTCGTCGCCGTCGAGCAGACGTTTGTGATCCTGTGCGGCAGGCAGCACTTTGTAGCTTTCTCCATCACAGACAGCAAAGAGGGAGAGTTCATACCCGTCGAGATACTCTTCGACGATGATCGCTTTTCCGGCATCGCCGAAACTTTCGCCGCTGAGCATATCTTTTGCCGCCGCCTTCGCCTCATCCCCGCTCTGCGCGATAATCACCCCTTTTCCCGCACACAAACCGTCCGCCTTGACCACCATCGGTGCGCTCAGGGTATCGATAAACGCCGAAGCTTTTTCAAGATCATCCGTCTCGATATAGGCGGCTGTAGGCACATCATACTTTTTGAGAAAATTTTTCATGAAGATCTTAGAACCTTCGAGTCTGGCGGCATCTGCCGAGGGACCAAATATCGTCAGCCCTTTTGCTTTGAAGATATCCACCACGCCATCCACAAGCGGTGCCTCCGGTCCGACTATCGTCAGATCGATGCTGTTTGCCGCTGCAAAATCAGCCAGTTCATGATAATCTTTGATCGAAACATTTTCGCCTAAAGTATCGCTCATACCGTTGCCGGGAGCAAAAAAGAGTTTGGAGACTTTTGAATCTTTGGAAAGTGCAAGCCCGATAGAGTACTCTCTGCCGCCACTTCCTATAATAAGTACGTTCATGCATTCACCTGTGCGTAGTTGCCCGAGTGGCCGTCCCAAGAATGATGTAGCCCTAATAAGCTAACAAATCAGGAGCGACCCTCTCTTTAGGGGCAGCGAACGAAGCGCCGCCACACACCAAGAGGCGTACGGACTCCAAGTATAAATACTGTGTCGGACTCTCTGTTTATGGTTTATCGAACCACTCAGGCTGTAGAAGATTATAGTACACTTTATGTAAAAGTAGTCTTAGATCATGAGTGCAGAGAGAAGAGTTTTATCGGTGTAGAGATAGTAGGAAGCGATACCGCATTTCATGAAGTGATTCAGGAGTTTTTTATCGTGTTTTCGGTAAGCCGCTTTGTATGCCTGCGCTGTTTTCGCATCGAACCAGAACTCCCTTTCAGCACCCGTTTCGGGATCATGAAAAGTTGTATCATCGAGCGCGCGAGGCTCGCGTTCAAACCTGTCACGTACGATCATCGCCACCACTTCATGTTTTCGGGAGATTTTCCTGAGATCATATGGCTCCAGAAAGTCACTGACCAGCACAAGCAGCGATTTTTTGCGCAAAACTTTGAAGAGCTTTTCGGTGACACGTCCGGGATCGATCTGCGTATGCAGCGGATCGATCTTTGCAAGTGCTGTTACATATTTTTCAACCGCATGGGGAGATTTTGCCGGTGCCGTCACGATATCTTCGGTTTCACACATTCCGATCCCCTGAAACGGATTGCCGCTTCTGACAGCATCAAACGCAATCATTGCGGCACTCTCCAGCACCTTTTCATACTTTTGGATCGGTTCTCCGAACCGCTGCGAACCCGAAAGAAGTGCCGCAACCGCGACATTGACTTCGCGCTCTTCATAAAAGGTTTTCAGCTGCAAATCTCCGCCTTTTGCCAGTGAATTCCAGTAGATTTTGCGGGCATCCATCCCCACACGGTAAGGCACCAGCTCTGCAAAATCGAACCCCTCTCCTTTGATTTTGGAGAGAATCTGCCCGTTTGATGAGGCGGCAAGCTCTTTTTTGACTCGGCTGAGTATTTTGGCGACGAGATTGTGTTGCATCAGCTTCTCCTCTCTTTTTGCATCTTCAGATAGCTTCGCAAACGCGGCAGATAACGGGCACTCAAA
>QNZT01000145.1 GCA_003978455.1 Sulfurospirillum sp. | reverse complement strand
TCTCTGTCTGTCTGTCTCTCGTGCCGCTGAGGTGTCTGTCTCTGGTCCGTGGTCTTTCTCGTGAATCGACGTGACTGTCTCTCCGTGCATATTAGGCTGCGTGTCTGTTCTGTTGGTCTCTGCCTCTCGGTTCAGTCTGTCTCTGTCTCTCTTTGTGTCTCCTGTCTGTCTGTCTGTCTGTCTCTTTCTGTCTATATCTTTGTCTCAGTGTCTGTCTGTCTCTCATACCTCGAGTTATCCGCACTGAGCCCAATAACCAGGGGTTTATTGACAAAAGTCAACGAATGTGTATATATGTTCTCGATATTCCATCGGCCATTTCCTGTGAGATGTTTGAAATGTCACGGAAAGGAAAGTATAGCACGCTGATCCGCAAAACAAATAAACGCGGCATTCGACAAGGCTGAAGAGGAGTTTCAAATGGGCTCTACAGCCAGACCGAACTATATTTCGCTACAATGACTGGAAATATAAGGAAAACAATGTCATTTACTACACTCGGTTTATCGGCGCCTGTTCTGCGCGCTGTCAAAGAGGAGGGCTATACGACGCCTACACCCATTCAAAAGCAGGCGATCCCTGTCGTACTCGAAGGTCGCGATCTTTTGGCCGGTGCACAGACCGGTACTGGAAAAACCGCCGGCTTCACCCTGCCTCTGCTGGAACTGCTGCGCGATCACAAACCCGCAAAAGGGAAAAAACGCGTGCGTGCGCTGATCCTCACCCCTACCCGTGAACTAGCGGCACAAGTCGGAGAGAGTGTGGCAACCTACGGAAAATATCTCCCCTTCACATCCACAATCATCTTTGGCGGCGTAGGCATCAACCCGCAAAAAAACATCCTCAAAAAAGGAGTCGATATCGTCATCGCGACACCGGGAAGACTGCTGGATCTGGTCGGGCAAAAAGCGCTGGATCTCTCTCATGTAGAGGTTCTGATTCTCGATGAAGCGGATCGGATGCTCGATATGGGATTTATTCATGATATCAAAAAGATTTTGGCTCTTTTGCCCCAGAAGCGGCAAAACCTGCTCTTCTCCGCCACCTTTTCAGACGATATCAAAAGACTCTCGGATTCCCTGCTCAACTCTCCCGCCCTGATCGAAGTCGCCCGGAGAAATACCGCATCCGAACAGGTGGAACAACTTGTCTATCCGGTGGACAAAGCCCGCAAGCGCGAACTGATCACACACCTCATCAAAACCAACAGCTGGAAACAGGTACTCATCTTTACCCGTACCAAACACGGTGCCAACAAACTCAGCGAACAACTCAACAAACGCAACATCACCTCCGCCGCGATTCACGGCAACAAAAGCCAGGGCGCCAGAACCAAAGCACTGGCGGATTTCAAAGCCGGAAATATCCGCGTACTGGTCGCCACGGATATCGCCGCAAGAGGATTGGATATCGACCAACTCCCGTTTGTCGTCAACTTTGAACTCCCCAATGTACCGGAAGATTACGTCCACCGCATAGGACGCACCGGGCGCGCGGGCAACGAAGGCAAAGCAGTTTCCCTCGTCTGTGTCGATGAAAAAGAGTTGCTTCGAAATATCGAAAAACTGATCAAAAGAAAAATCCCCCAAAGTATCGTCGAGGGATACAAACCCGATCCAAATATCCAGCCGGAACCGCCAAAGAAACAAAAGCGGCGACCACAAAGAGGCAGACGTAGCCGTAAGGTAGAGGGAAGATAAATGATACACATTCTGCAAAAAAGTCTCAAAAAATCAAACATATTATAAAAACAATAACTATTTGATATAATAAACCTTTTTTTCAGGAGGAAATGATGCAAAAAATCGTTAAAATAGTTTTCGTATCCCTGTTTCTCAGTACTCTGGCGTACGGATATTCACACAAATATATCAAAAAAATCCAGACCGAACTTACCGAACTGGGTTTTTATCCGGGTTATATCGACGGCAAGATGGGTCCCGATACAAGAGCGGCGATCAAGGCATTTCAAAAATCGATCGGCAGACGTCCGACCGGGCGTGTCACCAAAGGTCTCTACTGGCAGCTGAAAAATGCCGCAAACAGCTGTACCGCCGGTTTCTCTCATGAAGCGGAAGAGTACAACGGCATCAAAAACCCCGACTAACTGCAACTCTGAAAAGTTTTTCCTACACTTTGTTATAATCCATAATCAAACTTTCGGGAGTCTTTCATGAAACTAAGCGAAGTGTACGAAAAACTGGGCATCTTCTACCTCGGTCGCGAAAAAGATCTCAAAACCGGCGAAGATACCGAAGAGCTGCTGCTCGTCAAAAACAAAAACCTCACCACCCACGCCGCCATCATCGGTATGACCGGAAGCGGCAAGACGGGGCTCGGTGTGGGGATCATCGAAGAGGCGGTGCTCGACGGTATCCCCTCCATCGTCATCGACCCCAAGGGGGATATGGGCGACCTGCTGCTGGCATTTCCCGACTTCGATCCCAAAGATTTCGAGCCGTGGGTGGACAGGGCGGAAGCGGAGCGCAAGGGGATGGACATACCCACTTTCGCACAAAAGACCGCCGAAATGTGGAAGAAAGGGATCGAGAGCTGGGGACAGGACAGCGATCGTGTCCGACGTTACAAAGAGGGAGCGGACTTTACGATCTACACCCCGGGAAGCTCGGCGGGTATCGGTCTGAGTGTCCTGAGCTCCTTTGACGCGCCCGGCGAAGATATCCTCGACGATCCCGACACCTTTGCCTATATGCTCAACTCCACCGTCTCCTCCATCCTCGCCCTGATCGGCGAAGATGTCGATCCGCTGACCAGCAAACCCTACCTGTTGCTGACGACGATCTTCAAATATTTCTGGAAAAAGGGGCACTCCCTCTCCCTCGAAGCGCTGATCGGGCATGTCACCAACCCGCCGTTCGAGAAGGTGGGTGTCCTCCCGCTCAAAAGCTTCTATCCCCAGAACGAACGGCTCAAACTGGCGATGCTGCTCAACAACGTCCTCGCCAGCCCCACCTTCGAAGCGTGGATCAAGGGAGAACCTCTCGATATCCGGAAACTCCTCTACACACCCGACGCCAAACCGCGCGTCGCGATCCTCTCCATCGCCCACCTCAACGACAACGAACGGATGTTTTTCGTCACCCTGCTGCTGAACAAATACATCGCATGGATGCGTACCCTCAGCGGCACAGGGAGCCTGCGCACCCTCCTCTACATGGATGAGATCTTCGGATTTTTCCCCGCGACCTCCAACCCGCCCTCCAAAAACCCGATGCTCCTGCTCCTCAAACAGGCACGTGCCTACGGCGTGGGAATCGTCCTCTCGACCCAAAACCCGGTCGATCTCGACTACAAAGGTCTCTCAAACATCGGTTCATGGTTCATCGGGCGACTCCAGACCAAACAGGATATCAACCGGGTCATCGACGGGCTGATCAAAAGCGGCTCACAGGCACTCGACAAAAAGGAGATCACCAACCTGCTGGCAAACCTGCAAAAGCGTACCTTCCTGCTCAAAAGCGCCCATCGCGACAACCTCGCCCTTTTCGGTACACGCTGGGTACTCAGCTACCTCGCTGGACCGCTCTCGAAACCACAGATCAAACTGCTCATGAAAGAGAAAAAAGAGCAGCTTGAAACAGCCGCCTCCAACGTACAGGCAGTGATGGCACATGCACCGCAAAAACCGGAAACCACCCAAAGTGCCCCGCCGCCGCTCAGCGACGGGATCGATCAGTACTACCTCAACACCTTCAACGAAGCGTGCAGTTATGTGCCCTACCTGCTGGCAAACGGCACTGTCCACTTCTACAACGCCAAACGCGCCATCGACGATGAGGAGAGTTTCTACTTCAAGTACCCGCTGGATGCGCGTCTCAAAGAGATCGAGTGGGATCAGGGAGAAGAGAACGACGACGACTTCGACCTCTACGATGTCACACCCGTCGAAGCGTGCGACTACGCACCCCTGCCCGACTTTATCACCGAACTCAAAAACCTCAAACCGCTGGAGAAGTCGTTTGCCGACTACCTCTACCGCAACGAAAGACTCACCCTCTACCGCGTCCCCGAACTGAAACTCGAATCGGAACTGCATGAAAGCGAAGAGGATTTCAGAGTGCGCGTGGCGAACTACCTCAAAGAAGAGAAAGAGGAGGAGATCGAAAAACTCAAAAAGAAGTACAGCAAAAAACGCGATGCCCTGGAACGCAAACTCTCCCGCGCCATGGAGAAGCTTCAGAAAGAGGAAGCCGATGTCTCCGCCAGCACCACCAACACCGTGCTCTCTTTCGGTATGACCATTCTCGACGCATTTCTGGGGCGCAGTGCCGTCAAACGCAGCACCACAACCAAAGCGGGTACAGCACTGCGAAGCGCAGGGCGTATGTACCGTGAAAAAGAGGATGTCGCACGCGCAGAGCAACGGGTTCAAGAGATCGAAGAGGAGATCGAAGCACTCGAAGAGGAGCTGATGGAGGAGATCGAAGCGATCAGCGAAAAGTACGATCCGGACAACTACGAGATTGAACCCTTCTACCTCAAACCACGCCGCAGCGACATCCACGACATCGAAGTGGCGATCCTCTGGGAGAGTGTACGTTCATGAAAAAAGATCTCTTCGCCCATAAGTCCAAATCGTGGGATATGAACTCCAAACGCGTCCAGAACGCCAGAGCCATCGCCGAAACGATCGTGCAAAACATCCCCCTCACACCCGACATACACCTGCTCGACCTGGGAGCGGGGACGGGACTGCTCAGCTACTTCCTCGCGCAAAAAGTCGGCTCCATCACCGCACTCGACAACTCACCCTCCATGCTGGAGATCTTTCATGAAAAGAGAGATGCGTTTCAGTGTGACACCGACCAGATCGAAGCGGACTTTATGAAGCATGACTTCAACACACAGTACGACGGCGTCGTCTCCTCCATGACCATCCACCACATCGAAGATATCCCCGCCCTCTTTCAGAAGCTCCACACCATCCTCAAACCGGGCGGCTTCATCGCACTCGCGGATCTCGAAAAAGAGGACGGCACCTTTCACAGCGACAACACCGGCGTCTTTCACTACGGATTTGAGACCGATAAACTAGCAGAGACGGCAAAAGAAGCTGGCTTTGAAGATGTCGCCGTGCATCATGCCGGCACCATCAAAAAACCACACCGGGAGTTCGGAGTCTTTTTGCTGACGGGGCAGAGAGTACGCGATTAGCGCAGATGAAACTTCAACATGAGCAAACCAAAATCTGCGCTTATCGGCTATCCCCTGAACTTTTTGTTTTCGGTTCGTGATTTGAAAACGTATATATCACATACATCATAACTGCTACAAACTCCGCCTCACCTGCTCTATCCAGTAGGGCATGACTTTCTGCTCCGCTTTGAGTGTCGTAGCGGGACCGTGTCCGGGGTAGATGGTGTAGTTTCCCTCGATCTGCTGCGCTTTTTGCAGGCTTTTGAGCATCTCTTCGCCGCTGGAGGCGGGGAAATCCCAGCGTCCGATCGACTGCTGAAAGAGAAAATCCCCGCTAAACCAGTTGTCGCCGATCTCGATGACCGAGCAGCCGGGGGTGTGTCCCGGGAAGTGGCGGTAGCGGATCTTTTCACCGGCGATCTCGAGTGTTTCATCCCCCTTCACGGCGTAGTCGGCGTGACTGGCTGGTGTCCCCTGCCCCAGCGGGTCGGATTCGAGCATGAAGAGGTCGCCTTCTGGGGCGTAGATGGGTACTTTGAGTCTCTCCTTGAGTTCGGCGTTGCTCCAGACGTGGTCGAAGTGACCGTGGGTGTTGAGGATGGCGACGGGGTTTTTGGCGTTTTGGAGTACCCACTCTGTCGCACCCATACCAGGATCGATGATGAAATCCTTCCCATCGATCGTGACGATGTAACAGTTGGTCTGGTAGGCACCCATCGGCTGCATCTTTATCTGCATACTGATCCTTTGTCTATTTTTTGCGTGTGGTCATTTTAGCATATATTTCAGAAACCTTCCCACTTTCGTATGGTGATAGTATGGTATGGAAACTCGCCTCGCTCAGGCTCTTTTCTTAGAGCACTGTCTCCTGTACAACCGGACTAAAAAGATCTTTGCCACTTAAGTAGCAGACAAAGTTGATACAATTAGACTAAAATCACATCAGTCAAAAAATATAAAATCAAAAGGAGAAACAATTATGGTCATCAAAAAAGAAGCAGCAGAAGTGATACAGTTTATCAGCGAATCGGGAGATAAAGCGATCGACGTATCCAGTCTCAATAAAACAGCCGTCGAGGCGCTGAATCTCGCCGGTATCATCCGATACCCAGATCCGGCACACATAGCGTTAACATACGGCGGGGAGATCGTCGCGAAAGTCCTCCAGTCTGTACAGCAAAATATCCCTGCCGTCGATAGTTGGAAAGAGAACTTCAAATGGGTCAGCAACAAAGTGATTGCTATGATCGACGGAGCGGTACGCAATAAAAATAAAACCACTTCCGTTTCACATGAAGTACTCCGGGAACGCGGATTTGCCGACGGGAAGGGTTTGCTGACACAGGAAGCACTCGATCTCTACGAAGCGTACAACATCCTGCATCCCGAGCTCGTCATCGACGCGGCACTGGCTGAGTATATCCGCAAAGCGCCGACAGGTCCTACCGACTCACACTACCTGCCCGACGTGGAGAACTACAAAGATCTGCTTGAAAGTATGCGGCTGATCACCTACTCCATGCCTGACGGTGAGTACTTCACCTTCACTCTGGCAGGACAGAAGCTCAAGGAGACACTGGCGGCAGGCGGCTGGGCGAACGAAGGCGCAGTCCTCGATCTCTCCATCCTCGAAAATATCGCCAGAGTCGCGGATGGTGAAGAGGTGCCCCTGGAGACACTCGCCGAACTGGAAGTGCTGGGTTATATCGAAGATGTGGACACCCTCTCATACGGTGGAGAGCGCGCGCTTGAGCTCTACAGAGTCTGGAGAGATCCGCACGATGCACCACTGAGAAGTTTTGCCATCGAGAAAGAGGAGGTCGAAGTCCTCAAAACGATCCAGCGTATCTGGGATGAGAAAACCTCCGTCAATCCTGAAGAAGTTCCGACGATGGAGGAGATCAAAAGAGAGCTCGTCGATCGTAAGGTGAGAGAGTATAAAAAGCTGATCGAACGCTACGGCAGACGACTCGACGAGATGCCTCTCAAAAAGCGTGAGATCGCCAGCAAGTTTCAGGAAGCCAAAGATATGGCCAAATGGTACGATGAAAACTTTGACCTCAGAAACTACCTCTTCGGTCTTGAAGCGTTTGGGCTCATCACCGAAAAAGCGAATGAGAACAACAAGAGTGTCTACTACGTCACAGAGGATGGCAAGCGGGTCATCGAAGATCAGCACGACGAACGCAGTATCCACTCATGGGCGGTCAAAAGCCTCGCCATCTCCAACAAGGTTTTCAGCGCACCCAACAAAGAGTGGATCAAAGAGGCGCGCAAAGAGCGTGTGCTTGGCACCTACGAGCCGACCAAATCGGGTCTGCTCTACGAAGAGCTCGCCACACACGATAAGTTGCCTTTCATGACACGCTACGAGATGGAGGTTTTCAAAAGTATTCCCGATCACGGATACAGCTGCGGCGATATCCTGGCGGGTAAAGATGAGATCGAGAAGATACACATCAACGAAGCGCTCGACAAGCTCGAAGCAAAAGGGTTCGTTGAGATTCTCCCCGACGGACATATCGTCGAGACGGAGTACGGCGCTATGATGGACAAGGCGATAAGCGGCGTGCCTTCCGGTTTCGGTACACCTGTCAACCCGACCATCTATCGTGTCGTCAAGGCGATCAAAGAGGTCGGTACGATGTATGTGAAAGAGAAGAAGATCCGCATCATGCCCAAAAACATCAAAGAGGCGATCAAGCGCAGCGGACTCAGCCCCGAAGCGTTTGAAAAAGCCTACACCGCCGCCAGAGAGGCGAAATATGTCGGTAAAAACAGCGTCAACGAATCGGGTCTGCTAATGCTCGAAGCGGTCGAATCGCTCAACGCTGCACACATATAACAGCCATCTACGTCTAACGGAAAAAAAGGGGAGCAGACGGCTCCCCTCCTCCTGCCGAATAATTAAGCAAAAGTGACTGCAAACCGATCCCAGCTATCTAAGTGGTAAAAGAGTCCCAACAGCTTTTCTTAATCTAAAAACGATAAAATAAATCTACTTACTAATCACTTTAAAGGTCTTTCGGATGCGTTTTAAAGATATTTTCGGATCATACGGCGAACAAGTACCGGGCTATGAAGTACCGGTTTTAAACGAACGTGAAGCGAGAGCTGCGGCGGGGCTGCTTTTTGTCGGTGCATTTATCGGACTGACAAACGGGATTATGCTCCAGAGACCTGACTTTTCAAGATATTTTGTCACCTTTTTTATGCTTGACTTTCTCATACGTGTTATCAATCCGCGGTACTCCCCGAGTCTGCTACTGGGGCGTTTTTTCGTCCGTAACCAAAAACCGGAGTATGTCGGTGCCGCGCAAAAAAGGTTTGCCTGGCTTGTCGGATTTGTCATAGCTGTGCCGATGTTCTGGTATCTGGTGATAGACTTTCAGCCAAATCCTATGAAAGTACTCGTCTGTCTTATCTGTATGCTACTGCTCTTTTTCGAGTCTGCATTTTCTATCTGTCTGGGGTGCAAGATCTTCGGACTGATCAAAAAACAAGACCCAAAATACTGCCCCGGCGGTGTCTGTGAGATGAATATCAAAGAGCCTGTACAGAGATTTACACCGGTACAGAAGGGGATACTGTTGCTGACGGTTGCAGGCATTTTTTACGGCACATACAGCTACTTTACCAAACTCGAAGACAAAACCATTTTCACTAAAAAGATGAAACAACTCTTTTTAACACAAAAAGAGCTGGATGAACTGGAGTATCAAAAGGCAGCCGAAGCGTTTGACAACGATGATGATGACTTTTAGTCATCTCATCCTCTGCGAGGGCTAACAGCTTTTTCATAGAAAATTCATACTTCGATGTCATAATCAACCACCTTTTTATCCGGGGTGGTTATGCACAAAGCAAGATTCTCTTTCGTGACCAACTTTATCGTTATCTTTATGGTCACCAGTTTTCTGACAAGACTCTTTTTACTCATCACCGCACACAAGCAGGCAGATACGGGAATTTTAGCTCTGGCAAAAGTTTTTTCCATCGGTATATTCTACGATTTTGCGGCGGTTTCGTACTATCTGATCGTTTTCGTAGTCTACCTTGTCATCATCCCCAACAAAATTTTCAACAGCAAGATACACAAATATATCGCGCTTTTCATCTATTTTCTGGTCATCTATGCACTCATCTTCAACGCTTTTAGCGAGTGTTTTTTCTGGGATGAGTTCGGCAAGCGCTTCAACTTTATCGCGGTGGATTATCTGGTCTATACACATGAAGTGATCCACAATATCCTGGAGTCCTATCCCATCCCACTGCTGCTTACGGTCATCTTTATCCTCACAGCAGCCGTTTTTTACTACAACCACCAAAAGACGGCACTGCATCAAAAAGCATTCAGTGAAGAGATAAGTTTCAAAGAGCGGCTGAAAACCGGGGCGGTTTATCTGGTTGTGCCGGTGCTCTTTTTCCTCTTTTTCGACAAACAGACACTGACACAAAGCTGCCCGAACAGATTTAACCAGGAACTGGCAAAAAACGGTTTTTACTCTCTTTTCAGCGCTTTTCGGCACAATGAACTCGACTTTTACGAGTTTTACAAAACACTTCCCGATCATGAAGTGTTTGAAAACCTCCGCGGGCTTCTCAAACGTGAAAACAGAGCATTTAAAACAAAAAACATATACGACATCGCACAGCTTGTCACCAACCCGAAACCACTCCGAAAACATAACGTTATCCTTATTATGGTAGAGAGTTTGAGCGCAAGCTATATGGGTATTTTCGGCAACAAAGAGGGCTTGACACCCCATCTGGACACGCTGGCAAAAAAATCACTCTTCTTCGACAACCTCTTTGCCACCGGTACCAGAACCGTCCGGGGGATGGAAGCCGTCACACTCTCCCTGCCGCCCACGCCCGGTCGCAGTATCGTCAAACGCCCCGACTGTGCCGATCTCAACTCCGCAGGGTTTATCTTCCAAAAACTTGGCTATGAGAACAGATTTATCTATGCCGGTCACGGTTACTTTGACAACATGAACTACTTTTTCTCACACAACGGTTTTGAAGTGGTGGATCGTTTTGACTTTAAAGATAGCGAAGTGACATTTTCCAACGTCTGGGGTGTCTGTGACGAAGATCTTTTTGCCAAAACGATCCAGAAAGCGGATGCATCATTTGCCCAAAACAAACCGTTTTTCAGTTTTGTCATGACCACCTCCAACCACCGCCCTTTCACCTACCCGGACAAAAAGATAGACATACCTTCTCACACCGGACGCAACGGCGGCGTCAAATATACCGACTATGCGATCGACAAATTTTTAAAAGAGGCTGCGAAAAAACCGTGGTTCGACAACACACTCTTTGTCATCGTAGCCGACCACAACGGCGGAAGTGCGGGGAAAAGAGACCTGCCGCTGTGGCGCTACAAGATCCCGCTCTACATCTACGCTCCGAAAATCGTCAAACCGCAGACTGTCAGTAAACTTGCTTCACAGATCGATGTCATCCCGACCATCCTGGGGCTTATCGGTGCGGACTATGAAGCGAAGATGTACGGAGATGATATATTGCGCGATGATCATGAAGAGAGAGCGTTTATCGGTACCTATCAAAAACTCGGCTTTTACAGGAACGACACCATCACCATCCTCTCACCGGACAAAAGTGTTCAAAGCTTCGGCGTCAAGGATCTGAAACTACAAAGCGTCACATACCTGCCCCATCCACCCTCTCCCGAAGATGAGAAAGAGACCATCACCTGTTACCAAAGTGCGAGTTACCTCTATAAGCACAACGGACTCCATGTGAAGTAACATAGTTTACTTCATGAAGTGATACACCTCCGGTTAGCGAGACTGTTATGACTTGCGACCGTTTCGATATTTCAAAAAACTGAGATAAATCCCTCTTTATCTTATCCTATAAACTGAGAGATTTTCCCTTCGGGTCTGTGATCTCAAATGTCAAACTCATCTCATAGATCCATTCAAACAGCGGTAAGAGATCCTGATATATCTCAAATAATATTTCGTTGAGCCTGTCGCTGCAGATCGTCTTTGGATCTAATCTTTTAAAGGCGAACATAGCGGCATAAAGACTCAGATAGGCAAATGGATCATCTTTTTCAAAACCTCGTGGATAGCGTTTGTATCTTGGCTCCGGAAACGCAAATCCCTTGCCTTTGAGCATATGCATGATCGCCTGAAGGCTGCGTGCATGGTTTTCATCTTTGATATAGTTACGGTATCCTTCGAGTGAGTCTTTGGAAAACCCTCTGATACCACTGGCGACAAGCAGTTCATCCGGTGAAAAATGGATATAAAAACTACTGCTTTGAAGGCGTTTGCCGCTCCCTCGCCAAAAAACGATACCGATCCTGCTTTTCATGGGTGTTTTATCTTTGGAAAGTCTGATATCCCGGTAGATGCGAAAAAGAGAGTGGTTGATCTTTGGAATAGCTCTGATGTTGGGGACAAGCACTTGCAGCTCTGCACCCATCTCGGTTACGAACTCTTTGGATGGCTCCAGGATAAGCCTCTCGTACTGATCTCTGTGGGCTAAAAACCACTCTTTGGTGTTGTTCTCTCTAAGGTTTTGTAAAAAGTCCAGTGCTTCACAGCTGAAAAATTGCATGGCTTATGGTAACATAGTTTTATTGTAAAATCGTTTGGGATAGATTGAAGTATCAGATTCTGTACGAATGTAAAAAAACCGGTTTTTCGTCCAAACGTAATACATAAATCGATAAAAAAGCTTACCTGCTCTCATCCTGTGTAAAATGACTATAAGCATTGAAACCATTTACCTCATCGTCTGAATCTGAATCGACTAAAACAACAGAAGAGTATATGATCCAGATAATATATACTTAAGTTTATTTAATATATTCTTATGTTTATAAAATACTTATTAATTAAGGGTGAAAATAGTTTTTACAATGATCTTTATGTCGGTTCCAATGCTTTTGGTTTTGGGATGTGGTGGTGGTTCAGCTAGTGATCCAAGTAATCTAAGTGATCCAAGTGAGACCAGTCATGCTCAAACATTAAAAGTTACGATTGGCAATTTTAGTACAGATGCAAATAGTCAAATACCTAGAATAAATCGTGGCTCTGTAGCGGAAGGTACAAAAATAGTTGAGGATATTGAGACCAACATAAATTCCACTATCACCCTGGCTGGGGCAGACTATGCTATGTTTGAATTACAGAAGATAGACGATAAGCACTATAAACTGGCATTTCAACAACCTGCAACTACTGGTGATTATGATGTTGATTTACAGATCAAAAGTAGTGATGGGCAGAATATGACTTTACCTTTAAAGTATGAAGTTACAGAACTTGAAAATAGTTTGAAAGCCATATTAAAGGGTAAAACATTTTATACTATAAGACCAGCAACTACCGAAAATGAGTATCCCGCATTTATCCATAAGGTCAATGTAAGTGATGACGGAAAGCA
>QNZT01000026.1 GCA_003978455.1 Sulfurospirillum sp. | reverse complement strand
AAAGCTGACAAAAAGAGCCACAAGCAGTAGCATCCAGAAAAACGGCAAGTGAGAGATAAAAGAGATCTTGTGTGCGATCTCAGCAGCCAGTCCAGTTTTGGTGAAAGCAGCGGCTATGCTGAAGCCCGCACCGAACAGAAATATGATCTCATACGGCAGGTCTCTCGTATCTTCCCACTTTAAAAAGCCGATTTTCGGAAAGAACATGAGCAGACCAAACCCCAGCAGTATCAACTTTTCGTTAAATCCTAGCCCGCTGTAAAAAGGTTTAATCGGTGTATTGACCAACAGTAAAAATGCGAGTAGCGAGAGTATCAGGATGAGACGACGTTGCGTGTGATCAAGTGTGGGTATGGCTGTGTTTATCTCTTTGACACTTTCATCTTTCACGCTACGCGAGAGTATGTATGGAACTGCAAGCAGCATGATGATCGCCACGGGAGAGACAAGGAGTATCCATTCTCCGAAAGAGGGCGCGGCAACGTTGTGGTCTTCCAGAAAGCCCAGTAGCAGCATATTGGGAGGTGTGCCGATAGGTGTGATGATACCGCCTATACTCGCACCGTATGCGATAGCAAGTAAAAACCGTACTTTTAGTCTGCTGTTTTCCGTCAGATAGAGCCCGATCGGCAATAACATAAGGGTGATGGTCGTATTGGAGAGAACAGCGCTTAAAAGGGCAGCGGTAACCGCAAGGGCATAAATGATACCTGTTGCAGTGTTTGGAAAGTAGGAGAGGAGTTTCGTGCTGAAATATTTATGCAGACCGATCTTCTCCACAGCGATAGCCATCATGAAGCCGCCGATAAAAAGAAAGATAATCGTTTTGGAATAGTTGGGTGCAACGGCTTTTACGTCGAGAATGCCAAGTGCCGGGAAAAGGATGATGGGAAGCAGCGAAACGACCCCAAGCGGCAGCGCACCGTTCGTCCAAAGTGTCACGAGAAGTGCCACAATACCGATAAGCAGCGCATGCTGGAAAACGAAAAATGGAATAGCAATCAGAAAAAAAAGAACCCCTATGAATACCCCTGTCAAAACCCCTTTCATGTCAGCCTCCTTATTTAAATAGTATCACTCCAAAAAATGCAGCGGCGGCAGTTAAAATAATAGCAGCCGTTGCGGAGATATCAAATTGATAAGAGATATATAGACCTGTCAGGGCAAAAATAAATCCAAGTATGCCGGAGAGAAGGATCATCATTTTAAAATTTTTACTGAATTTTTCTGCGATAAAGGGTGGGATACTGAAGAGTGCGATGACCAGAATAAGCCCGACGCTTCTGATGCTCATGACAATAGTCAAAGCAGTTAAAAGCAGCAAAAAAGCGTAAATGGATTTTACATGAAGCCCGTTTAGCAGGGCAAAGTTGATGTCATAGGAGATTGCCAGAAAACGGTGGTAAAAAAGGATCACAGAGATAATCAAAAACAGATCTACTCCTGTCATGAAATAGATATCCTCTTGCGGTACCATCAGTATATCTCCAAAAAGGAAGCTCATCATATCGGGATGGTATCCCGGAGTCAAATCGATAAATATGATACCGATGCTCATCCCTACAGCCCAGATCACACCGATGAGTGTATCGCTTCTATACCTGTCATGATAAGTGATAAAAGCGAGTATCAAAGCCAGAAAAAGTGCAAACAGAGTTGTTGTGAAAAGCAGGGAAAAACCGAAATAGATGGCGATTCCAATGCCACCGTAACTTCCGTGTGCGATTGCTGCCGCGATAAACTGAGAGCGGTTGATAAGCATAAAAGAGCCGATAATCCCTATCGCAACACTGAGCAGTAAAGAAGCGAGAATGGGTGTATGCATCAACTCGAACATGAATGACTCTTTATATAATTCAAAAGTTCCATTTCGCAGAAATGTCCCTCGTTGCGCTTTATGGAGGTATCAATATCTTCATGAAGATAGAGAGTCTTGTTGATATGCGCAACACGATTTACGCCCTCAAAAAGCACCTGAATATCGTGACTGACGATGATCTTTGTCAAGGGTAACTTTTTGAGCAGATCGTAGATATCCTTCTGCCCTTCCGGGTCTATAGAGGCAGTCGGTTCATCGAGGATGAGTATCCTGGGTTGCTTGGCAAGTGCTCTTGCAAGTAAAACGCGCTGTCTCTGCCCTCCTGAAAGCTCTTTGATCTTTCTCTCTTTGAGATCTTCGATGCGCATCTTTTCCAGCTGTGCAAGTGCAATCTGTTTGTCTTCATGTGAATAAAACAGTTTGTTCGGAGTCAGTCTCCCCTGGAGTACAATATCGAAAACATTGATGGGCATATCCATGTTGAAGTTGATATACTGCGGAAGATAGCCTATCTCCTTTCTGGCATCGAACACTGATTTTCCGAAGATGGTGATTTCGCCTTTTGTCGGCGTGAGCAGACCGAGCAGGAGTTTTGTAAAAGTCGTTTTTCCTCCGCCGTTGGGACCGATAATAGCGATATAGTCACCCTCATAGACGGTAAGATTGATCTCTTTGAGTACTTCATGAGAACCGTAGGAAAAATAGAGATCTCTAACGCGGATGACTGGTTGCTTTTTCAAAACTTCGTGTGATCTCCCGTAGATTGGTGTCCCAGTTTTGGGAAAGCGGATCGATGCTGACGACATTTCCTCCGATATGCTTTGCGATGTAGCGTGCACTTTTTTGTGAAAACTGCGGTTCGGTAAAGATCGTGTGGATATGGTGTTTTCTCGCAAAATCGATTACTCTTTGTATATATTTGAGAGTAGGCTCTTTCCCCTCTTTTTCGATGGCAACCTGTCTCAATCCGAACTCATCTGCAAAATAACCGAACGAGGGATGAAAAACGATAAATGTTTTGAAAGGAAGAGATTTCAGACGCTCCATGATCTCTTCATGAAGCCCGTTAGCCTCTTGTGCAAACTTCTTAAGGTTTTTTTCGTAAAGTTCCCGATGGTCGGGGTCTGTTTGTGAAAGTGCCTCTTTGATATTTTTCGCCAGAACGATCGCCAGTTTCGGACTTAGCCAGACATGTGGATCTAACGTACCGTGGTGATGTTCTTCTTCATGATCTCCCTCTTCCAGCGTATGGTTCATCGGTCGTTTTTGGATTCCCTTCGTGATATCGATGATTTGCAAGGAGGGATTGATACTCTTGAAACGCTTTAGCCAGTTTTGTTCAAAAGGCACACCGATAGTGAAATAAAGAGAAGCTTTTTTGATAGCCCTCAGCTGACTCGGTTTGGGGGTATAGGTCGCAGGAGAGGAACCAGGTGGAATCAAAACAGTTACTTCTGCCTGATCCCCCGCGATTTTCTGCACAAAAAAAGCTTCCGGCGGGATCGAAACGCAGATATCACTCTTTGCAAAGAGAGAGAAGGTGAAAAAAAGTATCGGTAATATTTTTATCATAAATCAATTATAACGAAAAACGGGGAATTTCAAAAGGGCAAAGGTGTTTAACTTCTCTTTTTATGGCGATAAATATAATATCCTATGCCGACGCTCAACAGTAAAATGATAGCGATCGTAATCTCTTTGGTGTATTGGTGTATAAGCGCTTCGTTTTTACCCACAAAATATCCAATCAATGCCAGTATCGTTGTCCAGATACCGGCACCGAGTGTTGTGTAAAAAGCGAACTCTTTGAGATTCATGCGTGCCAGTCCCGCGGGGAAGGAGATGTATTGCCTGACAGCGGGGATCAATCTGCCTGAAAAGGTGGAGATGTGACCGTGTACTTTAAAGAATTTTTCAACTTTATCGATGCTCTCTTCTGTGATAAAGAAGTATTTTCCGTATTTGACCAGAAAGTTTCTGCCAAAGTGTACGGCAAGGTAGTAGTTGAAGAGTGCGCCGGTAAGTGAGCCTGCGGTACCGATGAAAATCGCGGCAAAGAGGTTCATCTTTCCTTCGGCAGCGAGGTATCCTGCCGGGATCATCGCTACTTCACTGGGAAAGGGGAAAAAGGAACTCTCCAGAAACATCATGGCAAAGATACCGAAATATCCCCAGTCTGAAACGGTATTGACGATAAATGTAACGATCTCGGAAAGCATCCTTGTCCTTTTACATCAGTGCGAACAGCAGGAGTCCGAAGAGGATACGGTAGATACCAAATGCCACAAACGTAAACTTCTCCAGAAATTTGATAAAAAACATCATGGTCAGATATGCAATGACAAATGCCGTGACAAATCCGATACCAAGTGCGATGAAGTTTGCTTCGGAAAAGTCCTGGTAGTGTTTGAGCAGATCGTAGCCGCTGGTTGCCAGCATCACAGGGATAGCGAGCAAAAAGGAAAATTCGGCGGCTGCTTTTCGGGAGAGACCGACAAGCAACGCGCCGACGATCGTCGAACCGGCACGACTGGTTCCGGGGATGAGGGCAAATACCTGTGCGACACCGATCCAGAGCGCTTGTTTCATCGTGACCTGTTCCACATCGGTCGTGGTGTGGTCTTGCTCTTTGTAAAAATACTCCAGAATCAGAAATATAATACCGCCGACGATAAACATCGTAGCGACGACAGGAACGGAGAAGAGTGCTTTGACCTGATGACTGAAGATAAAACCGACAATACCGATGGGCAGAAACGCCACAAAAACTTTTGTCCAGAGATCGATTTTCTGTAATGTGAACTTCTCTTTGTAGTTAAACACAACTGCCAGAATCGCGGCAAGCTGTATGATCACTTCAAAAGCGGTGTTGGCTTCTGTCTGCTTCATACCAAGCCAGTCGGCGACAACGATCAGGTGACCGGTTGAACTGATAGGCAGAAACTCCGTTGCTCCCTCTACGATACCGAGAATAATAGCTTGAAAAATATCCAATGTATAGCCTTCTATTTAGATAAAGAAAGAATGTATTTTAAGGTTTTAAGATTAATATGAGATTAATTTGGAATATAACACCATACATATATAGATAAATGACTTGAAAGTATCTTCAGAGATATCCCAAGAAGTGTTATAAAAAGTAGCGCTCTTTGATCTGTTTTTCCCGCTGTTTGTAGTCTGGAAGTATATCATGAACCAGACTCCAGAATGCCTGGGAGTGGTTTTTGTACCGGATATGGGCAAGTTCATGAACGACAACATATTCGATAAATGCAGGTGGTGTTTGTATGAGCATCGTATTAAAGGAGAGATTGTTTTTACTACTGCAACTTCCCCATCGACTTCTGTTTTTGCGAAATGAGATATGGTTTGGATAGAGGTTCATCTCTTTGCTGTATCGTTCCACGAGGGGAGGGATAATCTCTTTCGCTTTCTCTCGATACAGACGGTCGATATCCTCCTGTGTGCGATGCTCTCTTTCATGAAGTTCTCCGAAGAGATAGAAGTGGTTTTGTGTCTGCTCTCGTGCACAGAGGATGGCATTTTGTTTGCGTATGATCCACGCCTCTTTTTGCCGGATAAATGTTTCGATCTGCTTTGATGATGTCCATAGATCGGTTTTGACCAAAACAGAACCATCTTTTTGAATCGTGATATAGGTATGTTTTCTGGAGTTTGAGCGGTCTGTAGTGTAGGTTATCTGTGACATCTGATTTCCGTGGCACTTAAATCACGAGGTTTTAGAATGGCGGTAAAAAGGAGTTGTTTTGCCTGCTGACACGTTTTAGTCAAAAACTCTGTTTGTGTGGTATTGTCCAGATAGGAGAGGGAAAATACTGCTTTATGGTGCTGAGGATAGAGGGCGAATGTTTCGGCATAGTGATCATGAAAAGGAGCTTCCAGCAGTGCCCAGTCAAACAGATCCCCGTATGTTTTCGTCAGATCCGGTGCATTTTTCTGTCCGATGCTGAGATTTCGATCATGTGCTTCCTGAATCAGAAAATCGACATATTTTTTGGTGTCAGCGAGTGTTATATTAAATCCGGTACCGTTTTTCCTGTCAATATCATGTGTATAGATGTCGATATTGTCGGCTTCTATACCGTCAAAACCTTTGGATTTGATCATATCGAACCGCTCTTTTATGAGTGGAGAGAGTGTATCGAGTGCTTTGATATTAAGAAATTTTTCATCTTCCCATCCCGGGTATATATTGCCGATGATATTTTGTGGAAAGTTTTTACTGTCTGTACGATAGGGCTCCCAGGATCCGACAGATACATAGGCAAACACTTTTTTGCCTGCTTTGTGCAAAGTATCGATCTGTAGTTTTGTTGTTGAAAAGGCATCCAGATCTATCACCTCTGCATCGAAAGTATCCGGTACATCATCTCCCAGAACGATACTGAAAGAGGTTAACGGTTGCGGTATGAACCAGAAGTTTGGTTGTCCTGTTTCTATATTTGTTGCAGAACCGCATGAAATAAATGCAAATGACAAAAAGGATAAAAGAAAAAATTTTAGCAAGATAAATACTCAAGTTGAATTATTGGTTAGTCGGTTTGATTTGGTGGAAGTGTGGGGAATCGAACCCCAGTCCACAAGCAGGTTCCAGAACTGACTTCTACATGCTTAGTAGCGAAGTAAGGTTGTCGATAGTACCTACCCTTCGCCCACCGGCTAGTACTATCCAAGCCTGAAAGTCTCGATACAACGGCTAGGCAACCGTTATATCAAAGCTACAGCTTTTTTTTATATGAAGCTATACGCGCCCTGTGTAGCCAAGGGTGATGCGTATAACTGACCGGACTTGTGTCTCTTACGCTACAGCGAGCGCAGGTCTATAGTTTGTATTGTTTGCGTTTATATTTAACGAGATAGTTTTAAGTCTTTCAAAGACTACATGCCGTCAGTTCCAACCTGCTCCTGTCGAAAGCCAGGTCACTCCCATATAACGCTTAATACGCATCTATTTTAGCGTAAAAAGCGTTGTTTGTCAAGTTTTGTTTAAGCTTCGACCAGTTCGGGTTCTCTGAGAGACTCTATGATATCGTCAAGAACGACCTCCGCAAGCTCATGAGGAACCTGGCAGGTTCCGGCTGCCATATGCCCGCCTCCGTTGTATTTGTACATGATCTCACCGATATTTGCTTTGGAGCTTCGGTTGACGATCGATTTTCCGACAGCAAATACGGTATTTTGCTTTTTCAGACCCCAGATCTTGTGGATGGAGACATTCGCGTTCGGATAGAGTGCGTAGATCATGAAACGGTTGCCCGGGTAGATGATCTCTTCTCCCGTAAGATCGAGTACCACTATGTTGTCATAAACAGTGGAACACTTTTTCAACTGGGTGATAAACTCTTCTCTGTAACGGTTATAGAGCTCTACTCTCTCCTGAACATCCGGCAGTTTAAGGATATCATCGATTGTATGGTCTTTGCAGTAGTCGATCAGATCCAGCATGAGTTGGTAGTTAGATACTCTAAAATTTCTAAATCTCCCCAGACCGGTTCTGGAATCCATCAGAAAACTGAGCAGATCCCATCCCTGCGGATCGATGATGTCTCCTTTTGAAAACTGGGCACTATCCGCTTTATTTGCTGCATCCATCATCGGTCTGAATTTTTTTGGAAAAACCTCATCTCCGCCATAGTACTGATAGACAACTTCTGCTGCGGAAGGTGCGTCCGGGTCGATAATATGGTTAATATGAAAATCGTTTCTGATCGTTTCACTCAGGTGATGGTCGAAAACGATATGTGCATCTTCTACATAAGGCACATTGGTGCATATATCGTTGCTGGTAATCTCTACTATGCCGTCTTGCATATCTTTGGGATGTACAAATTTAATATCATCGATGATATCCAGATGTTTCAGGAGGACGGCGCATACCAGCCCATCCATATCGCTTCGTGTGACAAGTCTGTATTTTTTGTTCATTTGATCTGTCCTTTGTGTAAGTCTCCAAGAGTATCGGGTATCCTGGAAAAGCGCTGTGAATCAAGAGTTTTTCCAGGATATGACCTTGACTCTATATCGGCAGATATTTAAAATTCTTCTTTTGGAACAAAGTCCCAAAAGCTACGCTAACGCTGCCGGCGCTGGTGCACAAATGCACATCAGCTTGGTTCCGAGCTAAAATCGTGAAGCAGTTCACGATTTCTTAACGCTCTCACAGCGCAGGGCTCACGCGCAGATAAACCGCGCTTAAATTCTCTTAAGGGCATCTCTTGTCAAGTGGCAAGAGATACTTCTTGTGTCATGATATCGGGCAGGGGCGCACCGAAATAGTAGCCTTGCGAATAGTCCACACCCAACTCTTTTACTATTTTGTAAATCGTTTCATTGTGTACAAATTCGGCTACTGTTCGCGCACCCAGCTTCTGAGCAAGGGAGACGATGGTTTCGACGATTTTTCGGCTGTTCTCATCTGTATCAAGATTTTTGATAAAGATGCCGTCTATTTTGATGATGTCGGCATTGTATGTCAGAAGACGACTGAAGTTTGAAGCTTCTGCACCGAAATCATCGATCGATATGCCAAAGTCCATCTCTTTAAATTTTTGAAATTGACTGAGAATCTCTTCAGTGCTCGCTGCCGTAATGTTTTCAAGGACCTCCAGATAGACACGGTCTGGAGAGATATTGTACTTGTGTGATTTTTTCTCCAGATATGTTGCAAGATAGTTACCGTGTAGATCATCTTCGGTAATATTGATACTAAATTTCAGATCACTCTTCTCAAAAAGACGAAAACTTTCATCAATCACAAATCGCGTGATAGCGGGAAGCATACCGCGTGTTTTTGCAGCCTGCAAAAAGAGATACGGCGGAATGATCTTATCTTGATCGATCGCACGGATCAGACACTCATACTTGACGATTTTTTCTGTTTTATTGTCAACGATAGGCTGGTAATAGACTTTTAGTTTATTTTGATGGATAATCTCTTTGATTTTGCTATTCCAGTAGATATTATCTCTTTGCTCTTGTGTGCGTTGGGCATCTTCTGTAAAAATCTTATAGTTGTTGATTCCTGTACGCTGAGCTTCATGAAGTGCAGTATCTGCATGTGTTACAAGTTTCTCGCAATCCCCTTTTGCAATACCGATTGAAAAAGAGATTGAAATCTCTATAGCGTCAATATTGATACGTATGTGCTCAAAATGTTTTCTTATTTTTTTTGTCAGGCGCAGCGCATCTTCTTCACGACTGTTTTGCAGTAAAAAGGAGAACTGATACGGTGCTACGTGATAAAGGGAAATATGTGACTGCGTAAATTTTTGTAAAATCTTTGCTGTTTTCAGAACAATTTTTTGCGCATAATCGGCACCAAATTCATCGGCAAGGATGATATAGTCATCAATCGCGAGGGTCACAATGCTTAAGTCATCAGAAGTTGTGTCTGCCAGTTTTATCTGTTCATTGAGTGACAGAGCATTTGGTAGTTTGGTAGTAGGATATGATCTAAGTTGTTTATAAAGCTCATTTTGCTGCTCTTTGATTCTCTGATTTGCCCGACGCAGACTTGCGATGCTCTTTTGCTGCTGTAGTGTCGAAAATGTATGAAAAAGAGCGATTGTGCTATACGCAAGTATTGCCATAATCAGTTCTGTATCATGAAAATGCAATCTGTTAAAAAGCTCGACATCGGGTAAGAGATATGGAAGTGCGTAAAAAAGTATAAGAGCAACGATACTCGCAGCATAAGTCCATAGTCCGACGGTGATACCCCGCACCAGGTAACTCATCATGATTAAAATGGGATACCAGACAAGTCGTACGCTGTTTTCCGGAAGGGCGATGGCAATAACGGTAAAAAGTGTAAATACGGCAATGATTTGTATGGTTGTCACACGACGAAAAAGAGATTTGTCTTTTCGCAGGAAGAGAAAGCCTGTCACAAATGATGCTACAAGAAGAATATCTGTGGAGGCGATTAGCGTATTACCGATCCCTATACGTATAATCGCTGCAATGGACGCAATCACAATACCCGCAAGAAACATAGAGTTTACAAGTTTGTATTGAAATTTTAAAAGTGACTCCTCCGGTGAAAAATCAAAACCGCTTGTCAGTAAGTTGTCCAGTCGCATAGTACCCCATTTTGCTGTGTCTGTTATTGCCTTAAATCGGCAAACGGGGAATTTTATTAACTGTTGATCGCCTCTTTGATGTTTCTTGCCATGTTTTGTATTTTGGTTATCTTTTCAGTATATGAAGTATCGTCGTCAAGTAGTATAGAGACAAACGCACTGCCGACGATAACACCGTCAACATCTTTGGCTTTTGATTTTGCACTCTTTTCATTGACGCCGAAACCGATGTAGATATCTGTCTGGCTGACTTGTCGGATATGTTCGATAACGCGGCTGAGATCTTCGCTTTTCCCCGTACCGGTGATACCGGTATAGGCTACCAGATAGATAAATTTCTGCGCATCTGAAATCACCTGGGCGATACGCTCTTTTGAGTCTGTAGGAGCGACAAAATCGATCAGGGCAAGATTTTTGGAGCTGAAAAGCTCTTTGTAGGATATTGCTTCTTCATGAGGAAGATCAGGAATGATAAAACCGCTGATACGACGATCCTGTGCCTCCTGGGTGATTTTCTCCAGTCCGCGATGGTAAAATGGGTTGAAATAGCCCATCCAAAGGGTGTCTATTTGTGCTGCGATCTTTTCGGAAACATCCAGAAGATGTTCCATCTTGAAACCGTTTTGCAGTGAGATGAGGTTCGCTTTCTCGATCACGGGGCCATCAGCGACAGGGTCGGAGAAGGGGACACCGAGTTCAAGCGTATCTACTCCCGCCTCTTTCAGCGCCAGGGCAGCATCTTCGGTAAAGTCAAGATCCGGATAACCGGTAGTGATATAGGCAACAAGTTTTTTCAAAATAACTCCAGTAATATTTAAAAGCGATTATATCGAAAATCATTTAACCGGCACTATTTTGGACGAAAATTGTATTTACAATCAATTTTAGGTAAAATTAGTCTATTAACCATGAGGGGACAGGATGAGTATTCATACTGCTAAAATAGAAAAAAAAGTGACAGTAACGACAATACGTAAAATGAAATCGGCTGAACCGATTACGATGATTACGGCATACGATGCGCTGTTTGCCAGGCTCTTTGACGGAAGTGTCGAGATGATACTGGTCGGGGATAGTCTGAACATGAGTTTTTCCGGAAAACCGGATACGCTTTCTGCCAATATGGAGATGATGCTTTACCATACCAAAGCTGTCTGTAACGGTGCAAAGCTCCCTTTGATTGTGTTTGATATGCCTTTTGGTTCCTATACGACCAAAGAGAGGGCACTGAAAAACGCTACCAGAGTATATCGTGAAACCGATGCGCAGGCTGTGAAGATAGAGGGTGGCAAAGAGCGTGCAAAGATTATTCAGACTTTGACGGACAACTCGATAGCAGTGGTAGGGCATATCGGACTGATGCCGCAGTTTGTACGCAGTGAAGGCGGATACAAGGTCAAGGGAAAAGATGAAGCAAATATCAGTGCGCTTGTCGAAGATGCCAAAGCGATTGAAGCGGCAGGTGCGTTTGCCCTGGTGGTAGAAGGTGTCAAAAGCGAAGCCGCAAAGGCGGTGACAGAAGCGGTTTCGATTCCCACGATCGGGATCGGTGCGGGAGTGCACACCGATGGGCAAGTGCTCGTCTGGAGCGATATGTTCGGCTTCTTTGAAGCGTTTAAACCGAAATTTGTCAAAGAGTATCTGCCGGGAGCAAAGTTGATACGAGAAGCACTCGGAAAATATGTTCATGAAGTCAAAACCAGACAATTTCCCGATGATGAGCATACTTACTGATGGAACGTATTGTAGAAGTTGAAAAACTCACATTGGAAAATGAATATGAAGTAAGTCTCCGCCCGGGCGGGTGGGACGAGTATATCGGTCAGGAGAAGATCAAGAAAAATCTTCAGGTTTTTATCAAAGCGGCACAGAAGAGAGGGGAAGCGCTCGATCATGTACTCTTTTTCGGACCTCCCGGTTTGGGTAAAACTACACTGGCAAACATCATCGCCAATGAGATGCAGGCAAATATCAAAACCACTGCGGCACCGATGATCGAAAAGAGCGGTGATCTTGCAGCGATACTGACCAATCTGGAGGAGGGTGACATCCTCTTTATCGATGAGATACACCGTCTCTCTCCTGCAATCGAAGAGATACTCTATCCGGCGATGGAAGACTTCAGGCTTGATATCATCATCGGCAGTGGTCCCGCTGCACAGACGATCAAGCTGGATCTTCCCCGTTTCACACTCATCGGTGCGACAACACGTGCGGGGATGATCTCCTCTCCGCTGCGTGACCGCTTCGGGATGCACTTTCGCTTACAGTTTTACAATACCGAAGAGCTGGCGCAGATCATCAAAAGAGCATCTTTGAAGCTGGAGTGTCTGGCGCATGACGATGCTTGTATGGAAACTGCACGGCGTAGCAGGGGGACTCCCAGAATCGCGCTGCGACTCTTGAAGCGAATCCGGGATTATGCTGAGGTGGAAGATGAAAACGAGATCACACTGGATCGATCCCGTTATGCGCTGGATGCGCTGGGTGTGGATGATAGGGGATTTGACGAGATGGATATCCGCTTTCTGGAATTGCTTATCTCCGCAAAAGGGAGACCTATGGGGTTGGGGACGATTGCGGCGACACTCAGTGAGGATGAAGGCACAATCGAAGATGTGATCGAGCCTTATCTGATCGCAAACGGATTTATTGAAAAAACTGCAAGGGGAAGGATCGCAACACCAAAATCGTATGCACTTTTTCGCCTGACTCCGCCTGTTATTGGTGAAAGCCCTTCTCTTTTTGATTAAAAATATGATAAATTATAAAAATTATTTAAATAAATAAGGTAAAAATTGAATAGAAAGTATTTTTTACTTGGGCTTTTTCTGGTCGTACTCTATTGGGTTTGGTATCTGTATCAACCTTTTTGGATGCCTCTGTTTATCGCCTCGCTTCTTGCACTTGCTACGAGTAATCTAAACGTCGTATTGGATCGATACTTTGGGCATCAGCTGACAAAATCGATTGTTTTGACTCTGATTCTGGGGCTTCTCTTTTTTGCACCCATCGTCTATGCACTCAATTCACTCTCAGCGATTATGCAGCATTTTGATGCGACCATCATCAATAAAATGGTCAATGTCAAGAACCATCTGGAGATACCGGATTTACTGGGAGCGATCAAGCCCCAGATACAGGAGTTTCTCGATAGCATCGATGCACAGGAGATCACCAAAAGTGTCGTCAAGTATATGACCATTATCTTGAAAAACAGTGCAGGATTTTTAAAAGATATGGTGATGATTATTGTTTTCTATTTCTTTGCCAACTATTACGGTAAAGGTTTGGTGCAGTTTCTCAAGGGCATCCTTCCCTTTGACGAAAACAGTGCTTTCTTTCAGGAGATCTCCAGCGTCATGAATATCGTTTTTTATTCAACTTTGGTAACGGCACTGTTTGAAGGTGCACTTTTTGCCTTTATTACGTCTATATACGGATACGATGCACTTCTATTTGGTATTTTATACGGATTCTCTTCACTGGTTCCTCTTATCGGAGGAGCATTGATGTGGGTACCGCTGAGCCTTTATCAGTTTTCGCTGGGAGATACGACAGGTGCCTGGGTGATTGCCTTGTATTCTATTATCGTGATTTCAGTGGTTGCTGATACTTTTATCAAGCCGATTATCATCAGTGAAATCAACCGGCTTATGATCAAGACACCCTCTAAAATCAATCCGCTGGTCATCTTCTTTTCGATTATTGCCGGTTTGACAACATTCGGATTTTGGGGTGTGATTATCGGTCCTGCGATTACCACCTTTTTTATATCGCTGGTAAAGATCTATAAGGTGTTGCTGGACGAAGAGAAGTATCTCTCAAGGTAGATAGATCTCTCCTTTGGAGAAGAGAACCGCTTTGCCGCTGATAGCGACTTGTGCGTCGTTATTGATCAATTTACAGTTGATATCGCTTCCTCTTGGTGATAACTGTGCAGAAGTAAGCTCTTTTTTGTGAAGAAACTTAGCCCAAAGCGGAGCGAGTGATGTGCAGGTAGAACCGGTAATATAATCTTCATCGATACCCAATTTAGGTGCAAAAAATCGGTACACAAAATCTTTTTCATCACCCTTTGAAGTGATACAGATACCGCGAAGATCGATGCTTTTGAGTGCATCAAATCTGGGTTTGATATTGCGTATCGTCTCTTCATTGTCATAGATAAGGATATAGTCAAGACCTTTATAGACTTGAAGTGGTTCCTCTCCTATTGTTGCATTGAAAAGGGTGAGGTACTCTCTGTCTTGTTCAGGCATATGTGCATCGATAATGAGTGCCAGTGCCTCATCGGACTCTTTCACTACTTTCAATACGCCTCCAACAGAAGTAAAAGTGACCTCCTTCGCTCTCTTATCGATATAGTGAAAAATAACAAAAGCCGCGGCGAGGGTGGCATGACCGCAGAGCTCCACCTCTTTGTTTGGCGAAAACCAGCGAATATGGTATCCCTCATCCTCTTTGACAAAAAAAGCGGTTTCTGAAACATTATATTCGGATGCGATATTTTGCATAGTGGCATCGTCAAGCCATTTGTCCAGAGGACATACCCGTGCCGGATTTCCCTTGAAAACTTCGTCCGCAAAAGCATCTACATGATATACCTGAAGTGTCACTGTTAGTCCTTGTTAGTTGATATTCCAGAAAAAATGAATCCAGTCATGCGCTTCTCTTATCTTAAAATCGGGCTGGAATGTCGCTTTTTGTTTATAAAAAAGCACGCCCGATTTAAAACGACCAGAAGGGAACTTCTCTCTCAGTGTCCGCATGACTTCAGACATTGTGTCTCCACTGTCGACGATATCATCTACTACCAGAACATGAGCATCTGCATCAATATCGGGGATATTGTAGATTTTGATATGGTCAAGTTTGATTGTATCTTCATAATGAACAGAATTTAAAGTGTAAAGCGATCTTACATTTAATTTTTCTGATAAAAAATGTCCAAAAGTAACTCCACCGCGTGCAATTGCAAGGATGATGTCCGGTTGGTAACCATCCAGTTGTGCACAAAAATGGTTTATATCATCTTTAAATTCGTCATATTGATAAAAATACATATTGCTATTCTATAATTTTTATGCTAATATCCACATTTAAATTTTTATTTTATAGGGGAAAATATGGAATATACCAAAGAAGAACTGGAAAAAATGCTTCAGAATCAGGAGCTGAGCTCGGCTGAACTTCAGGCACTGCTAAAAGCAAGAGAAGAGGGGAAAATTGATTTTGTACTGATGGATGTAAGAGAGGTATTTGAATTTACAGACAGAAGTATCAAAGGTGCTGATATCCTTTTACCGACTTCTCAGATGAATGAAAAGTTTGATGTACTCGAAGCGTTAAAGGAAAAACCGCTTGTGCTCTATTGCCGAACAGGTAGCAGAACCGGGCAGGTGATGTATGCGCTGAGAAATATGGGATTTGACAAAGTAGTCCACCTGAGTCAGGGGATTATGGGATATTTCGGTGAAACAGAGCAGAATGCACCTATCCCTTCATAATGATACGGGGGATATGCGGCTGTAGCTTTACCAGAACATCATAAGAGATAGTGCCGAAAAAATCGGCTATCTCTTTGGCATCTCCTATGATTGAAACCTCCTCACTCTCTCCTTCAAGTGAAAAACTATCCATCGATATTTTGCCCAAAATCCTCTTACCGTCCGGGGTGAAAGTACCATTACCGTCAAAACGAAAAAAACCGTCACCATAACCGATATCGTATGTAGAAACACGCATATCATGAGATGCTGTGAAGCGACCGCCGTAGCCCAGACGTTCTCCCTCTTTCAGAGAAACGGTGGTGATTTTTTGGGCGATAAGCTTTAAAACAGGTTTTAGATCAAAACTGCCGAAAATATCCGGCATCTGATGGTATCCGTATGTTGCGATTCCGCATCTTGCAAAGTCATCTTCATAGTGATTTAAACGTAAGGCGGCAGCACTGTTGGCGGAGTGAAAAGAGGGTGGGGGGATCTGGTGCTTTTTGCATAGCAGAGCGACATCCTGTTTGACTTCCCGCCACTTTTGTAGCTGCCAGAAGAGTTCACTGCTCAGTTCATCGGCGCTGCGAAAGTGTGTCATCACACCGCTGAGAGTGAGTTTTTTGTTTTTGATCATCTGAAATGCTTCATGAAGTTCATGATGGGCAATACCGTTGCGGTGCATCCCGGTATCGACCTTGAGTTCTATATTCACGCCGTTTGGCAAAGATGTGAATTGTGCAAGGTTGTTGATGGTGAGTGAATATCGCTCGTTAGAGATAAAAGGTGCAACAGGGTTTAAAATGATGATTTTGGAAAAGAGTGTTTTGATCTGCTCCGCTTCATGAAAGGTGCGTACGATAGCCGTTTGCAGACCAAATTCGGCGGAGAGTTGTGCCATCGGAAGCAAACCGTGCCCATAGGCGTTGTCTTTAAGGACGATGGCAAGCTTCTCTTTTACTCCGAGCTTTTGTGATAAAAACGACAGATTGTGAAAAAAAGCGTTTTTGCTAAGCTCTATACGTGCCAATTAGCCGACTTTGATATCTCTGGCTTCGATCAGCAGACCGCGCAGTTTGCGTGCCTGGTAGTCAAGTTTGAAAAAGAGGTCGTACACCTCTTTCGCATCAAGTTTCGGCGCAGCGTCAAAATCGAACATACCGTTCTCTTTTTTGGGAATTTCCCGGTCGAAAAGATCATAAAAGGCATTACGTGTCTGTTCATATTTTTTCATCTCTTTGCGTACATCTTCTACTGGTGTCATGTATTTTCCTTATATTGATTTAGTAGTCATAGGCGACTTTATAGTTCGGGTCATCTTCTGCATAGGTGCAGTAGGGACCGGCTTCTTTGAGTAGGTTTTTACACTCGCGGCTTAAGTGTCTGAGCAGCAGCTCTTTACCCGCTTTTTTATACTTTTTGGTGATCGCATCGATCGCTTCTACACCGGATGTATCCATAACCCGGGTGTTTTTAAAGTCGATTACGACACGATCGGGGTCATTGTCGATATCGAACTGTTCGTTGAACGAAGTGACTGAACCGAAAAAGAGGGGACCGTCAAGCTCATATACTTTTGTACCGTCTTTCTCAATCTTTGTCCTGGCGTATATTTTAGCATGTTGCCAGGCAAATACAAGTGCCGAGATGATGATACCTGCGATAACCGCAATCGCAAGATCAAACATGACAGTGATGATCGTTACCATGATCAGTACAAATGCATCCGCTTTGGGCATATACTTGATGCGACTGACGGAACTGAACTCAAATGTACCGATACTCACCATAAACATGATTCCCACCAGTACCGCTACGGGAATCGTACCGATCATCGCACTCAGACTCACAACAAAGAGTATCAGCAGTACTGCCGCGGTGAAAGAGGAGAGTCGTCCCAGACCACCGGAGCTGAAGTTGATGATACTCTGACCGATCATCGCACATCCTGCCATGCCGCCGAAACAGCCGCTGGCGATATTGCCGCACCCCTGTGCGATACACTCTTTGTTCCCGCTGCCCCTCGTACCGCTCATCTCATCCAGTACAGAGAGTGTCAATAGTGACTCGATCAGCCCGACCAGCCCCACCAGTATAGCGTAGGGGATGATGATCTTCAGGCTATCCCAGCTCAGGAGTGAAACATCGGGCATGACGAAATGGGGAAATGATCCTTTGATATCGGCAAGATCTGAGACCGTCTTGGTGTCGATACCCAGAAAATAGACGATTGCAGTCAGCGAGACGATGGCGACGAGTCCTGCCGGAACAGCTTTGGTGAATTTTGGCAGAAAATACATAATCGCCATCGTGATGACCACCAGTATATACATCCAGTAGTTTTCATGAAGTGAGTGGATAAACACCTCTTTGAAAGAGCCAAGCTGATCGTAGTCATGGGGTCTGAAAAACTTTAGCTGTGCCAGTGCGATGACGATCGCCAGACCATTGACAAAACCGAACATAGCGGGTTGGGGCACAAGGCGGATAAACTTTCCCAGTTTCAGTACGCCTATAAGCACCTGAAAAAGTCCTGCAAAAATAGTCGTCAGAAAGATATAGTGCAGTGTGACGATGGAGAGCTCTTCCCGTGAGAGATTCGGGTACATCTGCGCCACAGCGACACCCAGTCCGACAAACACAACTGCCACAGCACCGGTTGCACCGCTGATCATTCCCGGTTTACCGCCCATGATCGATGTGACAAGTCCGATGATAAAAGCCGCATAGAGTCCGACAAGAGGGCTGACGCCGGCGATAAAGCTGAAGGCAATCGCTTCGGGAACCAGTGCAACGGCTACGACCATACCCGAGAGCAGATCGTTTTTTATGTTTTGCGCTGTATAATTTCTTAAGTTGATCAAATATGTTCCTATTATAAAATGTGCGCGATTATACTAAAAAGAGTATTTAAAAAAAATTAAAGGGCAAAAAGTTCATGAACAGGCTGGAGATTCTCTACGGCGAAGATGTCAGAAAGATCGCTTTTACCGTACGAAAAGTTAATCTTGAAGGAACCAAAATCATCCTCAAAGGACCTCGTCACAGTGGGAAAACCTATGTTATTCTCGATCTGCTATCCACCCGGAAAAAAGAGAGCTATCTCTATATCGATTTTGCCGATATTCGTATCGATGCGTCAATCGCAGCGTATCTGGAAGCTTTTTTGAAACGGCATCCGCGTATAGAACTGCTGGTACTTGAAAATCTCGACTTCGCTTTTCCCCTGCCAGATGTTCGGGAGATGATTATCACTACCAGCCAGAAAGATTTTCATCTCAGCGGATTTAGCGAAATCTCGCTCTACCCTCCTGACTTTGAAGAGTTTATCGCTTTCCAGAAGCGTTCATCCGATATCGAAGCGCTTTTCGGGCAGTTTGCCAACACCGGTACATTTCCGCAGATATTTGATATCTCCCGTTTTTCGTATGTGCACCATTTTCAGCAGATGCTTTCTGTCTACTATACAACACCGGTTGAACTGGAGATACTCAAGACATTTGCCCTGCGGCAAAGCACGCTTGTCTCAACATTTGCGATGTTCAACCTGGTGAAAAAAAAGCATAAAATATCCAAAGATAAGTTTTATCTCTATACCCACAGACTGCAAAACGAAGAGGTGATCTTCATGGTGGAAAAGTATGGGCAAAAAAGTGCTCCCAAAAAGCTCTATATGATCGATTTTGCCATACGCGGGGTGCTCAGTTTTGAAAAAGACTTTATTAGAAGATTTGAAAACATGGTCTTTCTTGAACTCTATAAGAGAGGGTATGATATCTACTATCATGAGCGTTTTGATTTTTATATTCCGCAGTTGCGAACGGTACTTTTTTCATTTCCTTTTAGTGCTGAGAAGGTTATCGAAAAAAGAGTCCAAAAGGCGGAAGAGGAGCTGTTAAAGCTGGGTGTAAAACAGGTGCAGATGATTACGATGAACAGCCGAAAAAGTTTTTCACAAAACGGCATACATTATGAGATGATGCCGTTTTGGAACTGGGCGGTCCAGTTAGCGTAGGTCGTCCATAAAAATGTTGAGATTAAAGACTTTGATCCCTTTGTCTCCGTTGGCGACAAACAGGAGTCCTGATTTTGTATTGATGGAGATACCGAGTGTTTTGTCCTCCATGGGAAAAGATGCAACTTTATGGATATGTTCATGATCTGCCAGGTCAAGAAGCGAGACCCCTTTAGTACCTGATGCCGCAAGTGCTTTTGTATCCTGATCTACCAGTGCCAGTGCATATACCGGTACTTCATGAAATGTACTGACACGTTCTTTGTGAGAAGGATTGCTGATATCGTAAACGACCATACCCGACTCTTGTTTTGGGAGATATTCGTAGATACCGTTTTGTGAAACAGGATGTTTGCGAATAGTGCCCGGTGCCAGAAGTCTGGTGTGTCTTGGGGCGTGAATATCGCTGATGTCATATTCATTGACGGAGCCTTGCCTGTTGGTGACATAGAGTTTTTTCTGGTCTTCAGAGAGTGACACCTGTGAGGCATTGATGCCTTTGATGGTTGTGATCAGTTCCTTGTCGAGCCGGTCATGATAGCCGATCTTGATTACCTCGACACCCTTGTCTCCCTCTGCAATAAAAAGTGCGCTTTGTGAGCTAGCGACATCTTTTGCAGGTGCTCTTGTCTCAAAAGTACCTACCTGTGCGACAGTGCTGTCATCCGTTGCCGAACCGTTATCTTGCATACTGCTGCTTGTTGTGCTGGCGGTCTGGAGTTTTTTGTTGGAAGTGTCGTTTCCCTGAGAGCTGCTACTTCCGCAGGCGGCGAGAGC
>QNZT01000031.1 GCA_003978455.1 Sulfurospirillum sp. | reverse complement strand
TAACGCCATGCGATGGAGAGATGTAAAACAAAACAGAGTTGCGCCAAAAAGTGAAAAGCGTGCGGTGGAAGCGAAACCGCAATACCGATATGCCGGTATTTTAGACAAGCTCAAAGCTTTTATTACAGATAGTTTTCTGCTCTCGATGCCTATTTTTTATATCGTAATTTACCTTGTCATGAACGGCAGAGAAGGATTTGCGCAAAATATGCTGCTTGGCTGGGCTTATATACTTGTGCCGCTTTGTGTTATCGTTGTGACGTTCTATTTTGTGAGCGGTCAGACCCCCGGTCTGAAAGCCTACGATTTGAAGCTGATAGACATACAGACGGGCGAAAAACCGGGTATATTATTGTCACTCCTCCGTTTTCTCTATTTCAATATCATTTTTTTTACATTTTTCGGTCTTTTTGTACCTTTTTTTCGCCAGGACAGAAGAGGAGTTCATGATCTCTTAAGTGGAACAGCTATCATCAAACTTTCGTCATGAAAGATCGTTTTTTTCAGATTTCTGCCTTTTTCTTTTTCTATTTCGCGCTGATCGGTGTATATGTTATCTTTCTTCCCAAGATTCTTCAAAATATCGGATACACTCCTGCGCAGATCGGTATCATATTTTCTATCGCTCCGCTGATGCGGTTTATCACACCATTTTTCTTTCTGAAAATCTTTGCATTGACAACCACTGTTCTGCACCGTGCGCTATTTACCATGTTTGTTACCATTTTTCTTTTTTATACGACTATCGAAGATTTCTACTGGTTCATAGTGACCAATATCCTCTACGGTATCTCTTCGGGACTTGTATTGCCCTATATCGAAACATATGCCCTGGAGGTGCTTAAAAAGGAAAATTACGGTCGGGCAAGGCTCTACGGTTCCCTGGGCTTTATTTTTGTCGCTCTGGCGCTTGCAAGGCTTTTAAACGACAATCATATTCCATTGCACGCTATCGCTGTTACGATTTTATTCAGTATTGTGTTTGCAGGGATGATTTCGACAGACCACAGACACTTCAGCAACAAGTCTCCAAAGACAGATACAAAATTTTTGCTCTCCAAAGCAACGGCACTCTGGATTTCTGTTTTTCTGATGCAGGTCAGTTTTGGCGCATTTTACAGTTTTTTTACGATTTATGAGAGTGAACACGGCGTTGCACTGACAACCATCAGTTACCTATGGACATTTGGTGTGATATGTGAAATCGTGCTTTTCTATTATCAGGCAAGGATTTTGCATTTGCCGTTATTGCGTATCATCCGCTTTACGATTTTGATAACTTCCGTGAGATGGACACTGCTTTTTCTCTTTCCTGAAAACCTGGCTGTCATATTTATATCGCAAAGCCTTCATGCATTCAGTTTTGCACTCTACCATACCGCCACACTCAGTTACCTTTCCGGTATCTATCATGATAAGAAACTTGCCGCACAGTTTTATTACGGTATCGGCTTTGGTCTGGGCGGTTTTTTCGGTTCTCTGATAGCCGGATATGTTTACGGGGCATATCTTTTTGCAGTATCGGCTGTGATAGCACTACTTGCATTCATATCACTCCTCTTTTACGACACAAAACAGCAATTACAACATAGGAATCAATAAGCGTATCTTTGTATCATCAGCCAGATAATCGATAAAATTTGATTCACACAGACTCTCGATCTCCCTGTCATCTTCCACAATTCGTTTTTTTTGTGTGCTCATTTCAAGTTTGACCAGTTTATAACGCCGGTTTTTTACATGAATAGACTCTCCTACTCTGATCTTTAACGTCAGTTGCAATCTATCTCCCGGTTCAAAAGAGTGAAAACATTTACGCATAATTTTAAAAAAATCATTCTGCGAAATCCTGAATTCGGGGATATCCATATCGGTCATGAGTTTGATTTCGTAGGACTCCTGCATCGTTACAAGCGATATCGATGTTTCAAGCAGTGTATTGATATCGGTTTTGATATATTTGTTTAACTCTTTTGCGGTAGGCTGCATCTTTTTGACACGCTGATAAAATCTGATACCGATATAGGTATCATCCTGGTACCCTACAGTGATGCCGTAGAAGGAGAGATCATCATACCGAAGATCTACATAGGTCATCTTCGAGCCGTACTCTTTGGGAGCATTTGCGATACACAGATCATAGATATCGTTTTTATTTGCACGTCCAAGTAAAAATTCTGCAGCTGTATTGAGGTAAGCGATACGCTTTTCGGCATTGAACAATATAAACGGATTATTGTCATTTTCCAAAAAAAATTTATAATCGCTATAAGTCATATTCGTTCGCCTTTTTACGCAGGGTATTGCGGTTTATACCCAATACGCCTGCCAGCTTCAACTGGGACTTGTACCTGTAAAGCCCCGCTTTTATCAGTGGTCGTTCATAAAGGTGCAGGTACTTTTTGTAGTCATTGTTTCCATGAAGATGTTCAAGAAAAAACCGATACATAAGTTTTTCGATATCAGTTTCGTCCATATCTTTTAAAATCAAATTTTTATAAATACTTTTTTCAAGAGATTTACTGTTTTTGCGCAAATCAATTTCATCAAAAGGTACAGTTATATCATCTTCTATACCCAACACCTCTTTTGCTCTGCCTACAACCACTTCCGCCAAAGCTTTTGCGTCCTCCAGACGTTTGTATAACGGCGGAAGGTTGTAAATATAACCGAAGAGTTCATCCACACTCTTATCTTTAGGTTGGTAACGTGCGGTCGCTATGATGCGCTTATTGTCAAAATTCAGAAGAGCATAGTTGGAGATCTGTGTAAAATTGTAGATAATTAGTTCATCGTTTGTCTGCAATGCATCCAGTACTACCTGTAAATCTTCACCATTTACCACCGGTGCATCGGGCAGAATATATCTGGCAACCGTTTTTTTACCGCTGTACGCCTCCCCTACTATCAAGGAAGAGACAAAAAATTTCTTTGTCAGCTGAAGGCTCTTTACCAGATTGGTCAATTGTGTCGATTTTGCTATAAATTTAATCACTTATATCTCCAAATGTGATTAAATTATAGACTATACTTACCTATAACTGTCTAAAAACAGTTTATTCTCTAATTTTTTTGACAATATTTTGCAAAAAGTTGACGATTTTACTCCCTTTTGTCTCGTGAGTGATCTCCTCTTTAAAGGATTCTACCTCCTGAATAATCTCATTTTTGACATGCTGCGGCACCAATTCACCATTTTCCTGAAGCAGATCATTGATCTCTCCCAACTTACCGATAATCGTCTCTGTATCGATACGCTCTTCATGAATTTCACTCTTTTGATGTTCACCTGCAACTTGTTTGATCTTTTGTTCTAGCATATCATTTTTCTTTACAAGTACTTCAATCTGCGCAAGCATCTCTTCTTCATGTTTTTTACACTCATCGGCTGAGTTTTGATAAAAGAGTATGCTCTCTTTGTATGATTCTATCTCCTGTTCATATGATTTGCAAGTATCCTGAAGTTTTTGAACATTGCTGTCTATATCCGTATACTCCTTTTTCAGTTTTTCAAGTTCCTCTTTTTTGGCTTCATACTCTTTCTCCAGAGTAGCAAGTTCTTTTTCTCTGTTCTGATACCCGGAAATGATCACAGCATCTTTTTCTGCCTGCTTTTCGTACGATGCGATACGCTCTTTGTATTCAGAGCACTCTTCTTCAAGTTTTTTTATCTTTGCGCTATACCCTTCACACTCTTTTTTTAATTGTTCCGCTTCACTCTTTTTTGATTCGTACATATTTTCAAGTGCAGATATCTTCTCGTCACTCTGTTTACATGATGCAAGTTTTTCCTCTTGCTCCTCAATCACTTTTTGCTTTTCTAAGATCGTTTCTTCATGCTCTTTATTGATCTCCTGCAATCTAAGCATATCTACTTCCATACTGCCATATTTTGTTTTCAACTCATGTGTTTCGCTCTTTTTTGACTCGCATAACTCTTCAAGAGCGTCTAATTTATCTTCATACATCTCTTTTGTTTTGCGTCGAGTATAGAGATACCCAAAGAACATACCGAGCAGCAGCGCTGCTACCAGACACAATGCCATTTTCATTATAATAATTTCTAACTCTGTCATAATCCAACCTTACCTTATTTGTTCTTTATATGAATTTCAATCTCAGCACCTGTTTTCTGTGCACCCATCCCTTTAGATACAATATTTCGTAAACCATGCTTATAGAGATAATTTTTGACTATATCTGCTTTTTTCTGACTAACCACCATACCAAACACACCATTCTCTCCTGTACCGGAATATCCTAATATTTCTATCTTTTTTGGCCCATTTTGTTTTAAAACTGCTACAAGCTTATCCAGTGTTTTTCTGCTTTCTATACTCAGGTTTTTAACACTGTTATCAAATGAGAGAGGGTGATTTTTTAATATATCTTCCAGGTTATTTGAAAAAGTATCATCTGTTGTAGTTACTTTTGTCTGTTGGACCAATGGTTTTTCACTGCTCTTTTCTCTTTCTCCTACAACTTCTTTATGATCAGTCGCCTTTTGTATCTTTTTACTTGCGATCTGTGTTTGGGTAGCAGGCTTTTGTGCGGACTCTTCGGGTGCAGCGGTATCCACTTTTGTCATCATACTGATTGTCTCATCTTCTACAAAAACGCCATCTTTTTTCAGTTTTGCTATAAGATTTTCCAACTCTTTTTTCTGACGCTTGCTTTCGATCTCTCCTTCGATATGCAAAACATTGCTATTGATATAGATCGATCCTTTTTTGATATGCTCTCTTTCAAACATTTTCATCAGCAAAACAAGGTTTTTTTGCCATGAAACCTCTTTTATATCCTCATTGAATCTAATATCATTCATACAAGATTTATTCTCACATAGTTGATCGATATAACGTATTAAGGATTTATTTTTTGCAGGAGGTGCAAACATACCGACAATATTGATTTGATCGCCAAACATCACACCAAATGCCGGATCGGATTTTTCTACCTTTTGTTCCACATCCTGTACAACTGGCAGGGTTTTAGTGCTATTTTCTGCAATATGTTTTGCAATAGGTTTCTCTTCTTTAAGACCAGAAGGACTCTCTTCAACTACTACTTCTGAGCTGTTTATATCAGCAGCTTTTGTTACTGTTTCTTTTGTCTGAGATACATGAAATGCATCTGCGATCTCATCTTTTTTTAAATCTATACAATAATAGATAAATGCGCCACTTGCCAGGACTGCGATCAGACCGATAATCTTACTTCCCATACAACATACTCCTTAACACAATTATTGCTATTATAGTGCAAAGAAGATCATAATTAAATAAATTTAATCATTTAGCATTTAAAAATGATTATTAAAATTTAAAGAAGAAATACTTCAGAAGGGATTTCCCTTCTGAATTTTACTGACAGCTCAAGCACTCCATGCTGCGGTCTGCTACATTGCTTTCGGTATCCGGTGACTGACTGCGCAGATAGTAGGTCGATTTCAGCCCCAGTTTCCAGCCCAGCATATAGATGTCGTTCAAATATTTTCCGCTCGCTTTCTCCAGTGTCATGAAGATATTGAGACTTTGCCCCTGGTCGATCCACTTCTGACGAATCGCCGCCGCTTTGATTAGTACTTTTTGGTCAAGATCGTAGGCAGGTGTGTAGTATTGCCATGTCTCCGGACTCAGTTTCGGAGCGACAACCGGAATCATACCGCTCAGATTTTCTTCAAACCATTTACGCTTATATACCGGCTCTATCGCCTGCGTGGTACCCACCAGGATGGAAATGGAACTGGTCGGTGCGATCGCCATCAGATAACCGTTTC
Source organism: Sulfurospirillum sp. (assembly GCA_003978455.1). Taxonomy (GTDB): domain Bacteria; phylum Campylobacterota; class Campylobacteria; order Campylobacterales; family QNZT01; genus QNZT01. The sequence continues at coordinate 6,568 of QNZT01000031.1, read as the reverse complement.
GCATACCATCTTTTTGCACTTTCTCTTTCAGCTTTTGCCAGTCGTAGATATAGCCGAAAAGACCGCCGCGCTCAACCAGTTTTTTCGCCTCTTCATTGGCAGTATCGATCGGGAATATACCTTTTTCCCAGTGAGAACCTTCAAAATCGGGATAACTCCCCTTTTCAAGAGCAAGGTTGGATGATGCTTTGATCGCATTGTAACTGATCATCTCCATCACTTCATCGATCTTTGTCAGATGTTCATCACTTCCCCAAGCGATCTTGTTTTCTGCCAACATCTGCGCTTCACCCATCACACCCAGACCGATCGATCTTGAAGCGCTGTTCGTCTCTTTTACCTTTTCAAGAGGATAAAAATTGAGGTCGATCACATTGTCCAGCATCCGTATCGCCACAGGCATAATCCGTTCGATATCCTCTTTTGTATTGATCTTGGAAAGATTGACACTTGCCAGGTTACAGACTGCCGTTTTGCCGTCCGCTTTCTCCTTTTCAACGATATAAATCGCTTTTCCACCGATTGTATCCAGTGCTGTAACTTTCTTTGCTTTTTTGACAATACCGCTGTCAACGGCAACATCATCCTCTTCATCGAGAATCAGCTTTGTTCCGTCAGTAAACTTGATCTTTATTTTGTAGTAATTCGGTTCGGTATTTTGAAAGATCTCTGTACAGAGGTTGGAACTTCTGATCACGCCCTTATGACTGTTCGGATTGGCTCTGTTTGCGTTATCTTTAAAGCAAAGAAACGGATTTCCCGTCTCAAAATAGCTCAATAGTATCTTTTTCCACAACTCCTTCGCATTCACAACCTCTTTGATGATATCCTCATCCTCTTCATACTCTTTGTAACGTTTTTCAAATGCTTCACCGTATAACGCCGGGAGGTCAGGTGTATCCAGCGGATCAAAAAGTGTCCAGATACCATTCTCTTCCACACGCTTCATGAAAAGATCGTTGATCCAGAGTGCAGGGAAAAGATCATGTGCACGTCTGCGCTCTTCGCCCGAGTTTTTCTTCAGATCTAGAAAGTCTATGATATCGATATGCCAGGGTTCTACATAGACGGCTATCGCCCCTTTTCGTGTACCCAGCTGATCTACGGCAATCGCCACATCGTTGGCGATTTTCAGAAATGGTACGATACCGCCTGCTGCATTTTTATGCCCGTCTATAGAACTACCCAATCCTCTGACAGTCGACCAATCCCAGCCGATACCGCCGCCGAATTTACTCAGCAGCGCCATCTCTTTGTAACTGTCAAAAATACCCTCGATGTTATCAGCAGTACTGCCGATATAACATGAACTCAGCTGATGTCTCGGTGTCCTGGCATTGGAGAGTGTCGGTGTCGCAAGCATCACTTCAAATTTTGAAATCAGATCGTAAAACTTCTTCGCCCAGTCCTGTGGATTGAACTCGTTTTGTGCCAGAAACATCGCTATCGCCATAAACATATGTTGCGGTAGTTCGATCGGTTTTCCTTTTTTGTCTTTGAGCAGATAACGGTCATAGAGCGTCCGCACGCCAAGGTAGGTAAACTGCAGATCTCTTTCCGGTTTGATATAGGCATCCAGATCTTCGAGATCATACTTCTCTTTCAATCCCAGAACGATACGACCCTCTTTTTCACCGCGCTCAAAATACTCCCGCAGCGTGGTATAACCGGTAAAATGGCTCACCTTGTGGTAGAGGTCATAAAGAAACAGACGTGCAGCGACAAATGTCCAGTCAGGGCGATCCACATCGATTTTATCTACTGCTGTCTTTACCAGCGTCAGCTGTATCTCTTCTGTTGTGATCTTGTCTCTGAACTGAATCTTCGCATCAAGCTCCAGTTCGCTCTGACTTACATTTTCCAGTCCTTCTACCGCTTCATTGGTATATTTCTGAATCTTGGTAATATCCAGCGGTTCGATACGTCCGCTTCTTTTGGTTACTGTGATCATTTTACTTGTCATTTAAACACCCTGTCAAAAATTTTATCTACATTTTTTGTATAATAATTATAATCAAAGCACTCTCTTATCTGCTCTTCGCTCAGCTTATCACGCAACTCTTTATCTCCAAGCAGATGCTGAAGATAGAGGCTTTCTCCTTTTTCATTGAGTGCCGATTTTCCCTGCTGAAGATCTCCCCAGACCTTCATTGCATTACGCTGGACAATCTTATACGCCTCTTCACGTGACAACCCCTGCTTCGGCAGTTCCAGCAATACACGCTGAGAAAAGACCAGACCGCCGGTGAGATTCAGGTTTTTCATCATGTTTTCAGGATAGACAACCAGCTTTTCAATCACACCATTCAATCTGTGCAGCATAAAATCTGTCGTAATAAATCCATCCGGCAATATAAATCGCTCAACACTCGAATGGCTAATATCTCGTTCATGCCAGAGTGCCACATTTTCCATCGCAGGCATAGCAAAACTTCGAATCATCCTGCATAAGCCTGTGATATTTTCACTAAGTACAGGATTTCGTTTATGCGGCATCGCGGAAGAGCCTTTCTGCCCTTTGGCAAAAAACTCTTCCGCTTCATAGACTTCCGTACGCTGATAGTGTCTGACAGCGACAGCGATCTTTTCACCGGTCGATGCCAGCAGTGCAAGCGCATTCATGAGATTGGCATAGCGGTCTCTCTGTACTACCTGATTTGATACCGGTGCCGGTTTGAGTCCCAGCTCTTCACACACGATCTCTTCCAGTTCCATCGGAGCGTGGGCAAAGTTTCCCATCGCACCGCTGATCTTTCCGACACTGATCATCTCCATCGCCTGTTCCAGATTTTCCAGATTTCTGCGCATCTCGTCATACCAGATAGCCAGCACCAGCCCGAATGTAATAGGTTCACCGTGGATACCGTGGCTTCTTCCGACCATCAGTGTCATCTTGTGTTCAAAGGCTCTTTTTTTGATCGACTCCATCACCATTTTGACATCTTCGATGATCACCTTCAGCGAATCACGCATCTGAAGCGCTACAGCGGTATCGATACAATCAGAACTGGTCATACCGTAATGCACCCACCTGCTCTCTTCACCCAGCGACTCGGAGACACTTGTCAAAAAGGCGATCACATCATGACGTGTCACTTTTTCGATTTCATCGATTCTATCGACATCGAATGTTGCATTTTCTATGATCTTCTTACAATCTTCGTCAGGCACGAGTCCCAGTTTATTCCATGCTTTAACAGCCGCTTTTTCGACAGTCAGCCATGCGTCATACTTCGCCTGCTGTGTCCATTTCTCTTTCATTTCAGGTCGTGCATATCTCTCTACCATACATACTCTCTTTTTATAATCTGATTTTCTTACTGTGTTTGTTGCTATGAGTATATATATTATTTCATAATAGCCTTTAATAGATCATAAAACAGAGACACTAACAGTAAATTTGTTTTACCGCTTGTAATGATCATTTTGTTATGATTTTAAAACCATTCATGAAGGAGCAAAATGTCATTTGCTGTAAAAAAGTATCAACTAAATAAAAGAACCAAAGCATTTAAATTCCTCATCGATCAACTTGGTTATTCGATGAATGAGGCTCAAAAACTTATCGACCGCCAAAGGGTTATAGTCAATGGCAACGTACTGATCAAAAAATCTGCATATATCAAAGGTGAGATCGGTATCATCGAATTTGTCCCGCAGACACAAAATATCAAACCCTTCTTTCAAACACAGGATATTGCTATCTTTGACAAACCCAGCGGTGTATTGATACATCCCAGAAATCGTAAGACAGAATACTCACTGACACACGAGATAAAATATCTTTTCGGTCCAAAAGCAAATATTACACATCGTATAGACAAGGAGACCAGCGGTATCGTTATTGCAGCAAAAAACAGTAAAACCGAAAAAGCGATAAAACGCTCTTTTGAAAACAGAGAAATCAAAAAGGGGTATCTCGCTTTTGTTCGGGGAAAACTTGATTCAGAGCTCTTTATTGATCAGCCCATCCTCAAAAACAGAGACTTTTCAGAAGTAAAACTCAAAGTCTATATCCATGAAGAGGGTAAACCATCGCAAACAGCTATAACCCCCCTGCACTACTATCCCGAAAAAAACATAACACTTGTCGAAGCTTTACCTCTCACTGGACGACAACACCAGATACGTTTGCATCTGTTTCACGTGAAACATCCCATTGTCGGAGATCCTATCTATGGTGTAACAACATCGGTTGCTGCAGATTATCTGGATGAAAAACTCTCTCATGAAGAGCGTATCCAGCTTACCGGAGCCTCAAGACTGATGCTTCATGCTAACTGGATTGATTTCACTTATCAAAATAGATTTCGCATCTATTCCAGATACAACTTCGCAGATGATCTCAATTTTTGTCAAAAAATACCGCTTTGATAATACCATACAATCCCGCAATCGCAACCAGTGACAGAAATACTATCTGCCCGATATCAATGTAACTCATTTGCTGTTTTCTCCTTCAATTGTCCACACGCCGCACTGATATCCAAACCTTTTGACTGTCTGATCGTGCATATAATCCCGTGTGCATTTAGATACTCTTTCAGTTTGATCATATCAGACTCATCAGGTCGGTCAAAAGGTGATCCTGGATAGGGGTTGAAATATATCAAGTTCACCTTTGCCTTGATGCCGTGCAAGAGTTTTACAAGTTTTTTAGCACTACGTATATCGTCATTGAGCCCTTTCATGACCAAATACTCAAACATCACCCTCTTTCGCTGATCGATCGGAAAGTTTTTTACGGCATTGATAACAGACTCGATATTGTATGCTTTGTTGATAGGCATCAACTGATCACGTAATGCATCATCGACTGCGTGTAGTGATATCGCCAAAAGTACACCAAGATTCATCTTTCCAAGCTTCTCTATCTGATGTGACAAGCCGCTGGTTGATATAGTCTGACGCCTGGCACCAATTGCCAAGCCGTCTATATCATTTAATATTTGGATCGCTTTTGTAACATTCTCTATATTATCAAGCGGTTCACCCATTCCCATATAGACGATATTGACCCGTCTGTTATGTGCTATATTGTTATCTTGCTTGATATTCAACACTTGTGCAACGATTTCACCTGCGCTCAGATCACGTTTGAAACCGCCTTTTGCCGTCAGACAGAAAGCACACCCTATTTTGCATCCTACCTGACTTGATACACATATGGTATATTTCGCTTCTTTTGTGACTCTGCCTTCCTCGTTCTTAACCTCTTTTTTCATTGGCAACAGTACTGTTTCCACGGTATAGCCATCTTCACACTGAAATAGATATTTGATACTACCGTCGCTGCTAGCTTCTTTTCGGATCACTTGCAATGGATTGATCGTATACGCTTCTTTCAGTTTACTTCGCATCTCTTTTGGAAGATTTTGCATATCATCAAAACTCTTCGCGTCCTTATGATATATCCAGTTATATATCTGTTTCGCACGAAATGAGGGTTGCAACACTTCACCCAACTCCTGTTTGGTATAATCCAGTATATTCTTTTTCATTTTCTCAACTCTTTATATTTTGCAACGACATACTGCATCAATTTCATTTTTGCCTCTTCATGATTTTTTATAAACGTTTTGTGTGCATTTTCATCGCAGTAGTTAGTCACGACAAATATACCATGAACCGGTATTGAAAACTCCTGAGAAACTTTCAAAACGGAAAAGAACTCCATATTTTCGAGCTCTATATGGTGCTTTCTGTAGTGCTGTACCAACTCAAAATCTGTTGATATATAGTTACTGGAGTTCACGACCACATTTGTTTCACGTGAAACTTTCTGATCGGAGTAGGCTTCTATCACGTTGTCGATAGGCGTATATGCCTTCTTTTCCCAAAAAGCGAGTTCAATATTTGCTGCGATGGATGATTCTACAATATCAAACGGTTTATATTTACCATAACTACCGGCACTCCCGACAAAGATCAAAAACTCGGGTTTATCGAACAATGCCATGCGTGATAAGTTGATCGCACTCTCGATCAATCCCACGCCGATAGGTGTAGCAAAAGGAAAGGTTTCATTGTTTCCTGCGCAGACAAACATCTCAGAGTCTCACAGGGATATTATTTTCATGAAGATACTGTTTCAGATCCATGATGTCGATCTCACGAAAATGGAAGATAGAGGCGGCGAGGGCAGCATCGGCGTGACCTTCGGTAAACGCTTCTTTCATATGTTCCATCGTACCGGCACCGCCGCTGGCAATTACCGGAATAGAAACCACATCGCTCACGGCAGCATTCAGCGCATTGTCAAAACCTGCTTTGGTGCCGTCCGCATCCATCGATGTCAGAAGTATCTCTCCCGCACCTCTGTCATAAACCTCTTTTGCCCACTCCACTGCATCGATACCGGTATCAACACGTCCGCCGTTCAAAAAGATATGCCAGCTGTCACCGGTACGTTTGGCGTCGATCGCCACAACGATACACTGAGAGCCGAAGCGTTTGGCACCCTCATCGATAAAGTCCGGATTTTTGATCGCAGCCGAATTGATACTCACTTTATCACATCCGACATTCAACAGATTGTAAATATCGTCAAGTTTACGGATACCCCCGC
>QNZT01000189.1 GCA_003978455.1 Sulfurospirillum sp. | reverse complement strand
AAAAAGAGTTTAAAGAAAAAAGTGCTATCTGATCTGTGAAAGCCGTTCTCTTTGTGTGCCGATCTCCGTGATCTGGATACCGAAGTTACCGTCCACGATCACCACTTCCCCTTTTGCGATGATCTTGTCACCGACGAGGACATCGAGCGGTTCGTTGGCGAGTTGGTCGAGTTCGACGACCGAACCTATGTCCATATTGAGCACATCTTTGAGCAAGACGGTTTTGGTACCGATACGTACCCGCACGGGGAGTTCCACATCCATGATGAGTGAGAAATTTTTTATCTCCTCCTCACTCAGCTTTCCTTCAGAGGGTTGCTGGTCGGGTATAGATCTCTCTTCCTCTGTATTTGTTTGCTCTTCTACCTCTTTTGTCTCTTCTGTCTCACTCTTCTCAAAATGTGCGATAAATGATTTATCGACAGCCACTTGCATGGTGCCGGATGCGGAAGCAACGGAAAAATCGATATCGTATAGTTGTTCAAAAGAGGAGATATCCGGATACTCTTCTGCATAAAATATGATATCATCGACGTTGAAACTGAGATCAGGAAGATCCGGCTGGGCGGAGAGGGTCGTGGAGAGTGCTCCGAAGATATTGGAGATGATCTCTTTGGTCGCATCGAGATCATCGTCGCTCATATCTTCGAGTGCTTCCCCTTCACCGCCTAACATTAGATCTCCGAGTGCAGTAGCGAGTTTTACTTCCATACTCAGTAGTAGTTTGCTGTCACCGGATGTGATATGTGCAGCCGCGCAGGGGATTATCAGCGCAGTTTGGGGATCGATTTTGCGCTCATTTTGCAGGTTGAGTGCGGTATTGTGTCCCGTCAGACCTTCGATGACCGAAGCACTCTCTTGTTTCAGAAGTTTAATAAACTCATTCATTGATTACCTCTTTGATTAATTTCTCCAGTTTCGCTCGTTTCTTCTCTTCAAATTTTTTGAGAACCTCTTTGATCTCATCCTTATCGTTTTTGATAACCGACGTGACTTTCATCGTTTTGTGGTGACGGTGGATACCGATTTTGGCTTCGAAAACCTCTTTGTCGTCGATGGCTATAGTTGCTTTATCACCGGCGGGGGTGTCGAGTTTGATCACATCCCCTTTTTCGAGCTCCATCAGTTGTTTGATGGTGATACGTGAATTGCCAAGCAATGCTTCGAGTGTGATGTTTGCCCGTTTGACCAGCTCTTTGAGTTCGGCGTTTCGACTCTTTTTGGCACTTGCTTCACCGAGCATGATATCTTTGTTCGCCAGTTTGGAGAGGATAGACTCCAGAAAGATCACAGGGTAGGCGATGTTGATCATGCCGCTGGTTTCACCGATGGTCATTTCCAGTACGACCATGATGACGATCTCGTTTTGTGCAACGATCTGGACGACATTGGGGCTGGACTCTTTGGAGGTGATAATCGGATAGAGTTCTATGATGGAACTCCAGCCCTCTTTGAGTTTCTGCATCACGACGCGAAGCACCGTATCGAGGATATTGGACTCGATATCTGTCAGTTCCCGTTCGATATCGTACGCCTCTCCCTGTCCTCCTAAAATCCTGTCGATCATCGGAAATGCGATGGAGGGGTTCATCTCCAGAACACCGCTACCGTCAAGCGGTTTGAGGGAGAAGATATTAAAACTGGTAGGGCTTGGCAGGGACATCAGAAATTCGCCGTAGGTCATCTGATCGACGGACTGCAACTGGATTTCGATGATGGAGCGCATGATGGTTGAGACATGAGAGGAGAGGTTACGTGCCATTTTGTCATGAATACCCTTGATGGCGCGTAGTTGCTCTTTTGAAACACGGTTGGGTCGTTTGAAGTCATAGAGCATGACCTGACGGCTTTCAGGTTCTCCGGCAGGTGCGGCAGCAGGGATCGTCTCCTCATCCCCACCATCTACTACTTCTAAAAGAGCATCGATCTCATCCTGACTTAATATATCTGCCATCTACTCTACCAATCGCTCCCTGAGTTGTAGCATCAGTTTTTTATGGAGTTGCGAGATACGTGATTCACTGATTTCCAGGATCATACTGATCTCTTTGAGGTTGAGCTCTTCAAAATAGTAGAGTTCGATGATCGTCTGCTCTCTCGCTGTAAGTGTGGTTAAAATCGATTTGACCGCTTCGATCATCTGATCCTCTTCAATCTTCTTTTCGACATGATTTTCGATGTGTCCCGAGATGATCTGCTCATTGAGCGGTACATTGGTGGAGATTTGTGATGCCGCTTTGGCTTCACGTATCTTCTGAACACTCTCTCCGAGTCTTTTTGCCAGGGTGTGGTCGTCCGGTTCACTGGCATGTTCACTCAGATGTTTGCCTATCTCTACATCGATCGCCTTGACCAGACGGCGGTTGTTACGGCTGATGACATCGAGACTTCGCAGGTAGTCGAGCATCGAACCGTACACACGTTTTTTGGCGTATCCCCAGAAGGAGTCGTTTTGGCTGATATCATACCGGCGGGAGAGTTTGACCATCTCTTCCAAACCTATAGAAATCAGATCATTGACATCGACCGATGCCGGCAGGCGCTCTTTGAGACGAAATGCCATCGCACGTACTGCGGGAAGATACTGCAAGACCATATCGTTACTCTCTTTGTATTTGTTCTTAACTGTAGTATTACAACTCATCGACACTATACTCCTTCTTTTGGTAAATCGTCACCATGAATACTTTTGAGCATTGAGCTGATTTTTCGCTCACGCTTTTTGATATCTGCTATCTGTAGATTGCAGACGGCTTCAAAATCATCTTTTTGAAAAAAAGTGATTTCTTTCTCCGTCTCACGCAGATAAAAGATCAGTATCACATGGATAAACAGGTAGAAAAACAGTGTGATAGATATAGTGTAGAAAATAATATTTTCTATCGCATCAAATTTTATCGCGGAAAAGATGAGACCGATGAAAAATCCGCTGACTGTAAAAAATGCCACGTAGTTTTCACTTCTCAAACAATTTCCTTTATTGATGGAATATATTAAATTTTACTAAAAATCATCTATTATATGCCTTAGAGACACACTGCTGTTTCTCACCGGAAGTAAAGCAAGTAGTGTGCCATAAAGAGTACCAAATAGTTCAGAAAAAAAGTTTTTTGCCGATTAACGGCCTTAACGGTATAGTTCTATACGTTTTACCGATGCCAGATCATTGTTCCAGCTACTGCGCGGATCGAAACTGTCCATCACGAGGATATCCTGTGTCCAGTAGTAGCCTCCATCCTGATACTGACGGGTTGTTTTGCCAATGCCGATCAAGCCTTCCATATGTTTCAGACCTGAATTTTCTTGCAGACCTTTTGCCATGAGGAAGTTGCGGTGTCCGTATGACTCCCCTTTGTCCTGATACATCCAGCCGTAAACCGCTCTCGCTTCACTCTCATAGATACGTGGAAAAGCATTGCCTGTAGAGCCGATGGAAAGTGATGCGATATTTTCACCATATTGAAAAAAGTCTGCATTTTGATTGACGATGACACCCGCATCCTGTGCCATACGCTGCCAGGGTGTTCTGCCGTCGGCTTCATGAGGATTGTGTGCATATTGATCAGGATGGTTTTTCAGATAAGTTGCGTAGTTTTGTGCTTCGGATTTGATTTTCGGGTCGATACCCTCAAAGGGGCGAAGTCCCCTGTCGCAACGCTCTTTATTGACAAGGTAGAGTACTTTTTCACTCTCAGTGTAGTTGTCCCAGATATTTTGCGGCGGCAGGATCATCGGTTTTGTTACGGTAGGGTCATTTGCTCTTGCTCTATTGAAAGCCTTTTCGATATCTTCCGTTTTGAGGAGGTTGTATTTTGAAACCGACCAGTCTGTATCGTCAGTGGAATGCTGGATATAGGTGTCGGTAAAACTGTTTTCATCGCTGAGGGTATTGCTACAGAGATAGATCGTTTTCTCTTCTGACTGAGAGATGTTTGTCTCTGGCTGGAGAGTTTTTGTCTCTGGCTGGAGGGTGTTCGTCTCTGGCCGGGGAGTGTTGTTTTGTGTTGCCGGGGGATTGACTGAGGGTCTCTGGGTGGAGGGAGATTCGGTTTGTACCGGAGGCTGGCTCTTTTTGTCTGTCGCGCCGCATCCGACAAGAAAAAGTATCAGTACAACGCCTGTGATCTGTTTCATATTCTGTTCCTTATTTTGGATAAGTTGATTATATCAGCAGAGTGTTAATGAAATATAAAGCAGCGGATAAAGCAAATTCAAAGCACAGGAGTAGTATAGTTTTATTAGTAATAATTATATAAAATCGGGATCTTCATGAAACTTTTACTTATAATATTTTTTTTGGCTTTACCGCTTTTTGCGTATGAGGGGCACAGCAAATGGATCGGTATTTTTAACAAAGACAAAGCCATCACATATACCGATCAGAAGATCGAATCGACGCTGTTCTGGGAGGCGTTTCGCAAGATCGTACGCAAAAACTGGAAAGCCGGATATGACATCACCGCTTTGAAGTACGGCAACGGCAAGTGGCTCGGAGTTTTTACCAAAAACAGCGGTTTCACTGATGAACGCTTTGAGAGTGCAGGGCGGTGGAAACATTTTCGTCCCATCATCATCCGAAACTGGAAAGAGGGATACTATCTGGTAGATCTGGAGTATGCGCTGGGAAAATGGGTCGGTATCTTTGCCAAAGGCACACGCTACAGCGCGCAGTCCTACAATACCAAAAAAAACTGGTCTCAGATGGAGCCTGTGATCAAAGGGCGCTGGAAGCAGGGGCTGAAAGTGACCGATGTGGAGCAGGGCGAACTCAAATGGGTCTGTCTGTTTAGCAAAGATCCGAGACTGGGCAGGCAGAGTTTCAGTTCTCGCGGCTACTTTTCAAAAATCGTTTCGCGGATCGAAGAGATGTGGAGAGAGGGGTATATTATCACCTCTATGGCATACGGTATCGGAAAATGGGTTGTTGTTTTTAGTCAAAAACCTTCCTCTTTGCATCAGAAACTCAGTTTCAGAGACTCGATGGAAGGGTTTACCAAAGCGTTTGAAGAGCATCGTAAAGCAGGATATTTTCTGACGACACTCTCTTACGGATTTTAGCACTTATAAAGGAGGAAAGAGAAGATGAAAAGAATAACAGGAGCATTGCTGGTGGTTGCGGGACTGGGATTGCCTGTCAGTCTGGCGGCAGACCATGTATGGGTAGGTCTCTTTGCCAAAAACACACCTTTTAAGACACAGGGATTTGAAAGCCGAAAGTATTTTACCGGCTTTGCGGAGGTGATCAAAAAGCGCTGGAAAGACGGATATACTCTATATGATCTGGAGCAGGGGTATCACAGATGGATGGGGATCTTCGTTAAAGGCGGTATCTATACAGAACAGGGATTTACCAGCCGGCGTGATATCGAAAAGTTCATGAAAGTGGTTGCAGTGCGTCAGAAACAGGGGTTTTCTCTGACAGACGTGGAGTGGGGAAACGGTCGATGGGTCGGTATCTTTTCCAAAGGGAAAGGATTGGGAGAGCAGGCATTTAACCTCTTTTTCGAACTGGACAAACTTCCCGGACTGATCCGAAGTGCCTACAAACAGGGGATGAAACTCGATACAGTTACCTACGGAGACGGTCGCTGGCTGGCTGTCTTCTCCAAAGACGCTGCATGGAAAGAGCAACTGGTAACACTCTCTGAGAGTTTTGAAGCATTGCAGAAAGATTTGAAAAGAAAGTGGGAAAAGGGGTATCAGGTAGTCAATCTTGAGTATGGATTTAGCAACTGGATCGCAATTTACAGCAAAAATACACACTTCACCCACGAATCTGTCGACGCGATCAATGACTTTGAAGAGTATTACCGGGATATCGTTATGAGGTGGAAAAAGGGATACCATCTTATCGATCTGGCAGACGGGAAAGACTAAGGCGCTTTCATGAAGTTTTCTGTCATAGCACTTCTGGTACTGATGCACTTTTCGTTGTATGCTTTTGAAGGGTATAACAAATGGGTAGGCGTCTTTGCCAGAGAGTGCGGATACACCAAACAGAAGATCATCACCGCACTCCAGTACAAAGCGTTGCTGCAAAAAGTGAAACCATGGGATAAAAAAGGCTACTTTATCAGTGATCTGAAATATGGCGACGGGAAGTGGATGGCGGTTCTGAGTCTTGGCGATGCGCGTTTTTCCCAGCAGATTGTCAGTGACGGGCGCTGGGTCGATTTTCGTGAAAAGATGCGCAAACTTTGGAAAGAGGAGATCTGGCTGGTCGATCTTGAGTATGGTATGGGACGTTGGGTAGGTGTATTCAGTGATGATTTACGTTACAAGTCTCAGCGCTACAGTGCCAACAGTGAGATAGATCGTCTGGAGTATCTCATCGATGAGGGGTGGTCGGATCACTACAAGCTCACGGAGATCGCTTTTGGCGAAAACCGCTGGGTGCTGATCTTTGCCAAAGGGACGAAATACCGCAACCAGCGTTATGAACGTGCCGATTCATGGAGTAGTGCGTGTGAAATCATCGAAGAGCAGTGGAGCAAAGGGAAGGATCTGATAGAGATAGAGTACGCGCTGGGAAAATGGGTGATGCTTTTTGCGATGCACACCGGCTATCTCAACCAGCGATACATGAGCCGTAACCGTCTGGATGCATTTGTCAAACGTGCAAAAGCGTTGCGAAAAGAGGGCTATTTTATTGTCGATCTGGCAAACGGATGGTAGTAAATTTTTCGCTTAGTGAGGTGATGCTCTCTTCCGGTCTCTCCATCAGCGATGCGATTTCACTCTGTTGGAGATACTCCATATAGTGCAGTTGTAAAAAGCCGATCTCTTCTTGTGTCATCTCTGCGATATTAAAATGGTGCAGTATCGTCTGTAGTTTCATGAAGTCTCTCTCTGTATCCGGCATCCTCTTCCCCTTTTCAGATGATAGGGAGTTTCGCTGAGAACACCTCTAAAAGTGTTCCAGTACCCTTTTGATAAAGAGTGCAAAACTCATTTTCTGTGGAGGAAGAAGCACTTTGTGTTCCATCTTTCGCAGGAGATTTTGGGTGATGACAGACAACTCATATGCACATAGATTGCTAGTGTACTCCTCCGCGAAAAGAATACGGAACTTGGAGCTTTTGGTGATGAGCGGATCCTGGGAGATAGCGCCCAGATAGTGCAGCAGCGGCGGGTTTTCGATATTGTTTTGCGCCACTTTTTTGATCTTGTCGTAGATGAGCTCCCCCTCTTTTTCGTTGCGGGTCATATTGAGCACCATATTGATATCGGGATGGAAAGTGTTGGTAACTTTGATCAGTGCATAGGCATCGGTGATGGCGGATGGGTCAGGGATAGTGATGATGATCACTTCATCGGCCTCCTCGAGAAAGATCTGAACATTTTTCCCGATTCCCGCTCCGGTGTCGATGAGCAAAAAGTCCAGCTGGTCGAGAAAGGCAGCATCCTGTGCGAAACCGTTCATGATTTCATGATTGTTGTAGGCGAAGATCTCATCGCCGCTCTCTCCGGGGATCAGCAGCAGATTCTCCTTGACCTCGACAACGATATCTTTGAGGGAGCACTCTCCTTTGAGTACATGAAGAAGGGTTTTTTTGATTTTGACATTGAAGATGATATCGAGATTTGCCAGACCGATATCGGCATCGAATACACCCACTTTATAGCCCATCTCGCTGAGCTGGTATGCCATATTTGCAGTCAGTGTGCTTTTTCCGACGCCGCCTTTACCGCTGCTGATAGCGACGATTTTGGTACTTGTATCGCTCTGTCTGGTCTGTGCTTCATCTCCGTTAAGAATCTGATGCAGTCTGGATGCCTGGGTATGCGTCATGAAGCGTCTGCCTTCTGTTTATGTGGAAACCCCTCAAAAAGGCACTCCGTCAGAAATGCCGCATCGGCTGTACGGATATCGTCGGGAACTTCCTGTCCGGTGGAGAAGTAGCTGATCGGTTTCTGTGTTTCATAGATCAGGGAAAAGATGTTACCAAATCCTGATGTTTCGTCAAACTTGGTGATCATCAGCGTATCGATATCGAGAAAGGAAAATTTCTCATAAGCATCTTTGAGATCCTGGTACTTTGCCGATGCCGAAACGACGAGATTGACATCGATGGGTTGGTGGGAGTGTTCGAGGAAAGAGGCGATTTTTCGGATCTTTTCGGTATCGTGCTGCGAACTTCCCACCGTATCGATGAGAATGACATCGCAGTAGGAGAGTGTTTGCAGTGCTTTGCGGAAATCCTCTGTGTCGATTACATCTTCAAATGGGAGTTTCATCATCTGCGCATACTGAAACAGTTGCTCCACGGCACCGATACGGTAGGTATCGAGTGTGATGATACCTACTTTGTAGCGGTATTTTAGCAGGGCGTAGCGTGCTGCCAGTTTGGCGAGTGTCGTGGTTTTGCCCACACCTGTAGGGCCGACAAGCATGATGATCTTCCGGCTCCCTTTGGGAAGCGCTTTCTCCAGACGTACCGGAATCAGTTTTTTAAGAAGAACCTGAAAATAGCGTTTGATGGTTCCTGTATTTTTACGCATATGCAGCGGCATATGTGCCAGGGTCTCTTCGAGAATCGCCTTGATGTGCTTCTCGTCCATCCCGCTCTCTTTGGCTATCTTGTATATCTCCGCGAACTCCGGCGGTATCTCGATATCTTTTGCGTAGCGCTTCTCTTCCCAGAGCATGGTTTGCAGGAGTTTGATCTTGTCGGTGAGCTCGGCGATATCTTTCTTCAGGACTTTAAACTCATCGGCAGCTATCTCCTCTTCATGAAGCGGTGCGGATGTTGTAGTGCTATTGCCATCTGTCAGGTGGAGTCGGGAGAGCTCTTCTGCTGTTTTGGAGATGTTGAGCAGGATCTCTTCGTCAAAATCGACTCCCTGGCGTACGGGCGGGGTCTCTTTCTCTGTGGAGGGTACAGTCTTGGGGTTCGGTTTGGAAGCGGCGGTTTTGTGTGCGACGACGACTTCGTAAAGCGATTCCTGTGTCAATGACTTTTTGCGGAGCTGTTTCGTGCTGACGACAAGTGCCTCTTCACCGCAGGCGCGTTGTGCCTTTTTGAGCGCTTCTGCGGGTGTCGGCGCCGTGAATGTGTACAGTTTCATATAACCCTCTTTTGAGATAAGATAGCGGTATCAGGACACTTTCACGTTTGCGGAAATGGGGATGCGGAAGTGTCAAATGCCTTTTATGAACGGCTATTTTATCAAAAACTATTATATCAACGTCTAAAGTTCTGGGACTATTTTTAAATGCTCTTTTTCTTTTAAAGATGTGCTCGGTTCGCAGTGCGTACCGCAGTAGTCGGCTTGGTGAGAGATTGGTTTCGATCAGTATGACGGCATTGTAAAAATCCTTCTGGTCGGTGTAGCCGAAAGGGGGATTTTTCAGGATCGGGGAAGTTTCGAGTACGGTGATCTGCGGCTGGCGTCTGAAGTGGCGCAGGAGTTTCGCAAAACGGCGGCGGGTGTTGCCGATATTGCCTCCGATGCCCAGTATCGCGGTGTGTCTTCTTCTGAAGGGATGTGGGTTTTGCCAGGGGAAATATTTGTCGAAGCAGAGTGTCAGATGCGCACTTAAGCGTTTGCGCATCTACAGCACCACTGCGCGTGTCGGTGCCATACGTACCATATCTTCGATCCGTACGCCGAACTCTCCGGGTAGATAGATACCCGGTTCGACGGTGAAGATCATATTCTCTTCGATGATCGTCTCCGATTTGGCGGAGATGACGGGCAGTTCATGTATATCGAGTCCCACGCCGTGTCCGGTGGAGTGGACGAAATATTTGCCGTATCCCGCTTTTTCAATCACTTCTCTGGCGGCTCTGTCTATGTCACACGCTTTGACACCTGGTTTTGCCGCTTTGATCGCCTTCTCCTGCGCTTTTCTTACGGTATCATAGACCTTCTGGCGTTTGGAGGAGAGAAAACGCTGCTTTTTTTTGTCGAAAGTGAGACTGTTGCTGTACTCCGCCACTCTGGTTCTGTCGGAGCAGTAGCGCTCATACTTGAGACCGGCATCGACCAGGATCAGAGAGCCGATTTTTACTTCTGTATCGGTGGGCAGTGCGTGTGGTTTGGCGGCATTTTCGTTGATGGCGACGATCGGTTCGAAGCTGAGTGCAAAATCACCGTAGTTTTGCATCTTCGCGGCACACTCATACACCAGCCGTTTCTCGTTTTGATTGAGACCGTAGCGTCGGAGATGACCGGCAAACTGGTCAAATGCTTCAGCACCGAGTCTGACCGCCTCTTTGATAAGTTTGATCTCTCTGTTGCTTTTGATGATCCGCTTCTTTTGCGAAAAGGCGGGGGCAGGTTCAAAATAGGTATATTTGGAGGCTTTGAGCTTTTCAAACTCGGCGACGGTGAAGTCGTTGGGATCGTAGTGCAGTTTTTTGATTTTGTGTTCAGTCAGCAGTTCTGCCGCTTTTTTGATCACATCACGTGACTCGACGATTTTGATACCGCGAAGTTTCTCTTTGGCTTCGATACTGTAGCGACCGTCGGTGATGAAAAAACGGTCACTGCCAAACTGCATAAATATCTCATTGTCACATGAAAAGCCGCATTCGTAATAGACGGCGTTTTCATCTTTGAGAATATAGTTGGTCATATGTTACTGCTGCGAAGCCTGCTGTTTGTTTTGTGCTTCTTGCATCGCTTTGATTTCGCTGAGAATCTGTATCATGCTGACCATCGCGAGGTGGTAGCTGAAAGGACCAAAACCTGTGATCTGACCTGCACAGACCGGTGCGATCATGCTTTTGTGTCTGAACTCTTCTCTGGCATAGATGTTGGAGATGTGCACTTCCACGGTTGGAATCTGCACCGCTTTGATCGCGTCGCGGATGGCGATAGATGTGTGTGTATAGGCTGCGGGATTGATGATGATACCTTGTGCTTCACCGACGCACTCCTGGATTTTGTCGACGATTTCGCCCTCCAGATTGGACTGGAAAAACTCCACTTCGATTTCACTCTGTTTGGCGTATGTCTCCATCTGGGCGTGGATGTCGTCCAGTTTCATAGGACCGTAGATATTCTGTTCGCGGAGTCCTAACATATTGAGATTGGGACCTTGTATAACGACGATTTTCATTCTTTTCCTTTTAAATCAATTAATGTCATAATTGCCATTGTAGCCAATTTGCCCTAAAGGAATTCTATGACAATAGTCCGTGCAGATTATGTGATGTGTATGAATGAAGATTTTGAAATCATAACCGACGGAGCGGTCGTTTTCGATACGAAGATCGAAGCGGTCGGCAAAGCTGCCGCACTGCGCGATGCCTATCCCGACGCAGAATTTACCGATGCGGGGAGAGACTCGGTACTGCTTCCCGGTCTGGTCAATCCGCACGTGCATCTGGAGTTTTCCGCCAACCGCACATCGCTTGCCTACGGCGACTTTATCCGTTGGCTTAAAAGCGTCATCGTCCACCGTGACGCACTCAGCAGCACCTGTAAAGAGATCTGCATGAAAAAGGTACTCGATACGGTGCTTCGCAGCGGTACGACGACGATCGGAGCGGTGAGCAGTTACGGTTTTGACATGAAGCCGTGTGTGCACAGCCCGCTGAATGTGGTCTATTTCAACGAAGTGCTCGGGAGCAATCCTGCGATGGTCGATGCCCTCTATGCCAACTTCCTGAGCAGGCTGGAAGAGAGTAAAAGCTATGCGAAAAAGGGATTCGTCCCGGCGATATCCGTGCACAGTCCCTACTCGACCCATCCGATACTGGCGAAAAAGGTGCTGGAGATCGCAAAAGAGGAGTGGATGGTCGTTTCGACGCACTTCATGGAGTCTCCCGCCGAGCGTGCGTGGATCGACAGGGGAGAGGGGGATTTCGCCGCTTTTTTTGAGGATTTCGCGCCCGGCAGCAAACCGGTCAACAGTGCGATGGGCTATCTGGAACTGTTCGAGGGGGTGCAGACACTCTTTACCCATGCGACGCAGGCGACCGATGCGGAGTTGTCCAAAATGGAGGAGATCGGCTACATCACCCACTGTCCGGTCTCCAACCGCCTGCTGGGAAACGGCAGGCTGGCGGTCGAAAAAGTGAACAAGCTGACAGTCGGTACCGACGGACTCAGCTCCAACATCTCACTCAGCCTTTGGGACGAGATGCGCGCCGCACTCTGGATGCACCACGATATACCGATTCACGAAGTTGCGAAAAAGTTGCTGCGTGCGACGACAAGAGAGGGGGCGAAGAGTCTGGCAAGAGATACGGGCAGCTTGGAAAAGGGGATGGATGCGGATCTGATAGCGGTCAGAGTGCCCGACGGGGTAGCCGAAACGAAAGATCTGGCATTGCAGATGCTGTTGCATGTCAAAGAGGCGGAGATGGTATTTGTCGGAGGGGAGTTGGTTTTTGGTTGATGGTTTTTGGTTGATGGTTTTTGGTTGATGGTTTTTGGTTGATGGTTTTTGGTTGATGGTTT
>QNZT01000051.1 GCA_003978455.1 Sulfurospirillum sp. | reverse complement strand
TTTTGCCGGCAGGCGGATCATGAAGCCGTTTTCCGCCTCTTCGAGCGTCGCTTTTGCACCAGCTTCGGCTTTGGTCATCTCATTCATCTCGATGATGGTGCGTTGGAGGGTTTTCATCTTCTGTGCCTGCTCATCTTCTGCATCGATGGGTGTTGTCTCCTGCTGTCTTTGCGGGGAAACTTTCACTTTGGTACCACCCTCCAGTACACTCAGCGCTCCGTTGAGAGATGCTGCCGCTTCCTGAACCTTTTTTGCATCCATCGTGGACATGGACAAGAGCAGTACAAAAAAACACAAAAGCAGTGACATGAGATCACCAAATGCCGCCAGCCACCCCGGCATACATTTGGGACAGTCGGCTTCAGGACACTTTTTACCCATCTTCGTTCCTAGTCAAACTGGCTCTCGCGCTCATTCGGCGGGAGAAATGCAAGGAGCTTCGCTTCGAGTGTTCTTGGGTTGTCCCCCGCCTGAATCGACATAATCCCCTCAAGAATCAATCTTTTGATAACCATCTCATCGGTATTTCTGAGACCCAGAATATTTTCGATCGGAGCGCCGATGATATTTCCGAGCATCGCACCGTACATCGTCGTCAAAAGCGCTACCGCCATCGCAGGACCGATCGCCGCGGGATCTGCCATATTGAGAAGCATCGCCACCAGACCGATCAAGGTACCGATCATACCCATGGCTCCCGCGAAACCGGAGATCTGCCCGAAGAAAGAGGCATTGACTTTGTGCCTGGTGTCGGTCTGCTCCATATCGATCTCCAGCAGATCGCGTATGATGTCCGGTTCATTGCCGTCGATCGCCATCCCCAGACCCTTTTTCAAAAACTCGTTCTCTTCATTGGCGATATCCCCTTCGAGTGCAAGCACACCCTCTTTACGCGCTTTGGTGGAGTATTCGACCAGCTTTTTGATAAGCTCTTTGGGATCGTCTGTTGTAGGTTTGATGGCGACCATGAACATCTTGCCGAAGCTCTTGATGTGATCCATCTTGAAGCCGATCATCAGCGTTCCTATGGTGCCGCCAAAGACGATGAGTATCGAAGGTACGTCGATATAGGGTCCAATACCCACACCCATTGCCATCGCTCCAAAGAGCAGACCCAGTGTGAGTACAAGACCGATGACGGTTCCTAAATCCATATTTGCTGTTTCCTTAAATCTTTTGCCATTATATTAACGCTTTTGGAACAGAGTCCCAAAAGCTACGCTAACACTAAATTCTGCTTAGCGTAGGGCTCACGCGCAGATGAACCGCGCTTATATTTCTTAACTTAATAGTATTGGACATATCCATTGCCATTCAAAGCACATACTATGCCATCTTGACTTGTCTTGTTCCAAAACGGTCTCCTGGAGAATCAATGCTCTCCGCGGTACTAAAAATCAAAACAGTTTTACAAAATCGTCTCCTGGTGTAAATATAGCCAGTAGTGTAAATAAATTTACTTTTTGTACGATATACTGAAATATAACTATTAGTTCAGATATTTTAGTGGATTATGATACTAAAATAAGATTATATATGTATAAAAGTGTAAAATATTGAATTTTAAAAAAGGAAAATTAGATATGTCAAACAATTCTGTGATTATTCTGGCTGCGGGAAAAGGGACACGCATGAAGTCGAAACTTCCGAAAGTGCTGCATAAAATCTCCGGATTTGAGATGCTTTACTTCGCGATCAGTGAGGCTAAGAAACTGAGTGACGATATCACCGTGGTACTCTTTCATCAGGCGGAGTTGGTGCAGCAGCATATGGAACGCTATTTCGACGATATCCGTTATGTGATCCAGGATCATGAAAACTACCCCGGAACCGGCGGTGCGGTGATGAATATCGCCTGCAAACATGACAAAGTACTGGTCTTAAACGGGGATATGCCGCTGGTCGAAGCCGAAGAGCTGGAGAAGTTTACGCAGATCGATGCCGATATCGTCATGAGTGTGATCAGGATGGAGGACTCTTCCGGATATGGACGTGTCGTGATCGACGGTGACGAAGTGGTGAAAATCGTCGAAGAGAAGGATGCCACCGACGAAGAGAAGGCGATCAAAACGGTCAATGCCGGTATCTACCTCTTCAAAAAGGAGATTCTTGAAAAGTATCTGCCGAAACTCTCCAACGACAATGCACAGGAGGAGTACTACCTGACCGATGTCGTCGAACTTGCCAAAAACGACGGTTTCAAAGTGGCACCGCTCTATGTCAAAGAGGAGAATTTCAAAGGCGTCAACTCCAAGTATGACCTGAGTCACGCCGAAGAGATCATGCAGCGACGTCTCAAAAAGCGTTTCATGATGAACGGTGCGACGATGCATCTGCCAGACACGATCTACATCGACGCCGATGTCGTGATCGAAGGGGAGTCGGAGATAGAGCAGGGTGTGACGCTGCTCAAAGGGGCAAAGATCATCGATAGCCATATCAAAGCCAACTCTGTTATTGAAGATAGTACAATTGTCAACTCAAGTGTGGGTCCGATCGCGAGAATCCGCCCCGGAAGCGAACTGACCGATACCCACATCGGCAACTTTGTCGAAGTGAAAAAGTCGGTGCTCAAAGGGGTCAAAGCGGGGCATCTGAGCTATCTGGGAGACAGTGAGATCGACGAGGGGACCAACATCGGCGCCGGTACGATCACCTGCAACTATGACGGTAAAAAGAAGTATAAAACCGTTATCGGCAAAAATGTCTTTGTCGGCAGCGATACGCAGATCGTCGCACCGGTTGTGATCGAGGATGAAGTGCTGATTGCGGCGGGAACAACGGTGAACCAGGATGTCAAAAAAGGGTCGCTGGCGATCAGCCGCACCAACATGAAGATGGTCGAAGGATTTTTCGACAAGTTTTTCAAAGAGTAACTATAAAAGAGAAGAGGGGGAGCAGAGATGCTGCTTAAGGGGAAAAAGATAGTAGTCGGTGTTACGGGGAGTATCGCCATCTACAAAGCGCTGGAGCTGATCCGGCGCTATACCAAAGCGGGTGCAGAGGTGCGTGTGATCATGAGTGAAGGGGCGAAGCGTTTTATCTCCCCGCTCACGTTTGAAGCGATCACTCGCAAAACAGTACTTCATGAAGCCACAGAGTCGTGGGCTGATGACAACAACCATATCGATATAGGCAAATGGGCGGATATCTATGTCATCGCTCCCGTGACTGCCAATACACTCAACAAACTTAGCAACGGTATCGCAGACAATCTGATTACCCAGACAGCGCTCGCCTTCACCCAAAAACAGATACTTCTGGCGCCCGCGGCAAATACCAATATGTACCAGAACAACACGACTGTCGCGTCACTCAAGATGCTGAAAATCCTCAACTTTGAAGAGGTGGTACCGCAGAAAAAACTGCTGGCGTGCGGAGATGAGGGTACCGGTGCGATGGCAGATCCGGAAGATATATTTCACAAAACGGCGCAGATACTGCTGAGAGATCCCTACTGGGTGAACCGGCGTGTGGTGGTCACAGGCGGCGGCACGAAAGAGAAGATCGACGATGTGCGCTACATCTCCAACTTTTCCAGCGGCAAGATGGCGGGAGCACTCAGCACGGCGCTCTACTACCGTGGTGCCGATGTCTGTCTGCTGGAGACGCAGAAGATCGCGGGGCTTCCTTCCGATCTCTACGTGATCGATGTCGAAGACTCTGAAGAGCTTCATGAATATCTTGTCGATGCGATCCGTGTCGCCAAAAAGGGTGTCATGACCAAAGCGACGCTGATGGACGACTCCGTGCCGGAGCTGATCCGGAAAAAGCCCTATCTTTTTATGGCTGCGGCGGTGAGTGACTATGTACCCAAATATCCGCAAAGCGGCAAACTGAAAAAAGAGATGCTCGGTGACGAATGGACTCTGGAGATGAAGAAGAACACCGATATCCTCAAAAGTATCAACAAAGAGGGGATTTTCGCGGTAGGGTTCAAAGCCGAAAGTGATCCGGAAACTGCCCTGATGAGTGCGAAAAAGATGCTGACGGAGAAAGCGCTGGATGCGGTCTGTCTGAACAATATCTCCGACAATCCCTTCGGCAGTGATGAAAACGAGATCACTCTGATCACCTCTTCAGAAGAGATTGTACTTCCCAAAGCGGATAAACTGACACTCTCACTGGAACTTCTGGACAGACTCTCCACACTAGACTGAACTTCATGATACAGCAGATTTCACAGCTTGGCAAGATCGACACACTCCTTGCCAAACTTGCCGTCAAACGTTTCAATGCGATTTTACCGGTCGATATCAAGGTACTCGAATCGCCCGAACCGCAAAAATACAAACTGCAAATCGGCAGAGAGGAGGTGGTGACCAAAAGCAGCCTTCCGCTGGATGTCGGGTCGCGCTACTGGGGGATGATGAAAGAGTCTCCCCAAAACAGTGCGATCACGCTCTCCAGACTGCTGCAAAAACCAAAGCTTCTCCAAAACAGGGCACTGACATCGTTTCTACCCGACTTTACCCCTGAGAAGATGGTGGCGCTGCTTGCCAAAGAGTCGCCCAAAACAGAGATGAAACTCCAGCTGATGGAGCATCTGTCACAGGCAAACTCGAAGCATGAGTTTATGACGTTGGCAAATATGATTGCCGCACTCGAAGCCAATGTCTTTACGATGTTCATGAAGTTCGAGGATAAAACAACCCTTTTTCAGTTCAAGCGCAGAAAATCTCAAAGCCAGACTTCAAGTGAAGATGGTATTATAGATTTTTACGCTGCATTTGAGCATATCGGTCCTGTAGAGGGTGTCGTTGAGGTAAAAGCGGAGATCAAACGGGTCACCCTCTATCTCTACTATGAACAGAGTCTGGAGTTTCTGAAAACGCAGCTGGATGAACTTGGTTTTGAGGGAAATATCTTGCATAAAAAGGCAAAAATCTCACCATTGTATGAACCGGTGTCGTCACTTCTGGATGTCAAAGGATAAGATTTTTATGAATGAGTTGAAACATATCGCCATCATCATGGATGGTAACGGCAGATGGGCGAAAAAACAGGGGTTTTTGAAACGCATCGTCGGACATGAAGAGGGCGCCAAAAGGGTACGCGAACTGACAATACACGCTTCCAACATGGGTGTGCGCTATCTGACACTCTACGCTTTCAGTACCGAAAACTGGAAACGTCCGGAGGGGGAAGTCAGTTTTCTGATGCAACTGATGGACCGCTACCTCAAAAACGAACTCAAACTCTTTCTGGATAACAATGTACGCTTTGAAACGATCGGAGATATCGCCGCGCTGCCACAGTCGTTGCGTGAACGGATACTCTATACCAAAGAGAAGACAGCCCACTTTACCGGACTCACACAGGTATTGGCAGTTAACTACGGCTCCAGAGATGAGATCGTCCGGGCAGCCAACAAAGCGGTGGAAGCGGGGCAGAAGGTGGACGAAGCATCGTTTGACGACCTTTTGGATACAGCAGGAATGGATCCGGTCGATATACTGATACGAACGGGTGGGGACAAGCGGCTTTCCAACTATCTGCTCTGGCAGGTAGCCTATAGCGAGCTTTACTTCACCGATATCTTATGGCCGGACTTTACCACTGCGGAACTCGATAAAATCATCGCGGATTTTCAGAAGGTAGAGCGGCGTTTTGGAGCGGTTAAATGATGATAGAAGCTTTTGTAGTGACACTTTTCGGGCTGCTTTTCGGCTCTTTTTTAAATGTGCTGATTCTGCGGATTCCTAAAGAGGAGAGTATCGTATTTCCCGGATCACACTGTCCAAAATGCAACAACAAGCTCAAATGGTGGCACAACATCCCTGTACTCTCCTGGCTTCTGCTGCGCGGCAAGTGCCACTTTTGCGGGGAGAAGATCTCCGTGCAGTATCCTCTGGTGGAGATCACCACGGCACTGCTCTTTGCGGCGGTTTACTGGAAAGTGCAAAATATCCCCTATGCGCTGATCGTGGGGCTGGTTTTTGCCCTGCTGATGGGGCTTTCCTTGATCGACTTTCGCTACAAAGCGGTACCGGACAGTCTCAATCTCTCCGCGCTGACACTGGCGATTTTCGCCTCACCGGATGTGCTGAACAACTTTATCAATGCACTGCTTTTTGCGGGAGGCTTTTCGCTGCTTCGCTTTTATGTCTCCTATTTTGCCAAAAAGGAGGCGCTGGGAGAGGCGGATATCATGATCGCGGCGACAATCGGTGCGATGGTAGGGTTGAAACTGGGTGCGGTGGCGATTTTCCTCTCGGCGATCATCGCACTTCCGGTCTTTATGTTTATCCGTGAGAAAGATTTTGAAGTGCCCTATATCCCCTTTCTGGCGATGGCGCTTTTTATCGTCTATATGGCGGACGGCTTTTTCGAAGAGGTTTTAGTCAGACTTTATGGATAGAATCACCCGCTATCTCCTGAGCAACTTCGCGCCGCTTTTTCTGTCGCTCTTTTTTACGCTCTTTTTTCTGGTATCGGTGGTCTTTTTTATCACCATCGCCCGGTTGACGGCACTGATCTCGGTCAGTTTTGCCGATCTGGGGGAGATGTACCTCTATGCGGTTCCGGAGATCTTCTCCTATACATTGCCGGTTGCCTACTTTATCTCTGTTGCGATGACGATGTTTCAGATGTCGAAAGAGAATGAGATGGTCGTTCTCTTCGCCCTCTCCCTCAATCCCCGCAAGATTGCCAAACCCTTCTTTTTCCTCTCTTTGTTCGTCACCCTTTTTCTGCTTTTCAATGCGATCTTTCTGGTACCGCTCTCCAGGCAGATGAGCGGCAACTTTATCGCGATGAAGCGGATGGAGGCGAAGCTAAATATCAAAGAGAGCGAGTTTGGACAGAAGTTCTCCAACTGGCATGTCTTTGTGCGCAGCAACAACAAAAAGAGTTACGGTGATATTGTCCTCTATCAGAAAGACAAAAAGGGGAAAAGTGATAAATTTATCCTCGCCAAACGTGCCGTACTGGACCGAAACGACTCCCTGCTGACACTCACGCTGAAGGGCGGAAGCGTCTATGCCCTGGGAGATCAACGGGTGACGCAGCTCAACTACGAAAAGCTGAAGATGACCTACAATCCGAAACTGCACACCCTCGAAAGCAGCGAGATCATCGAATACTGGAGAGAGGCGAAACACAACCGCAAGCGGGCGTATCAGCTTGCTTTTACCGTACTGGTCTCGATGTTTCCCTTTTTGACATATCTCTTTGCCCTCTCTTTCGGTATTGCGCATATGCGTTACCATAAACCCAATGTCTATCTCAACAGTATGATCGTTGTACTGCTCTACTATGTGTCGATCTACCAGGTAGCCGAGCGCTTTCCGCTGTACGGTTCTGTCGGTATCATGCTCTTTTTTGGATTTGCGTCGATACTCTATTTTCAAAAACGGGTTATGGAGCGTTTTTGATGCGTGTCAAAATGACACTCAGTTACGACGGAAGCCACTTTTACGGCTTTCAGGTACAAAACAGCGGTGTCACGACAGTCGCCAACCGCCTCTATGCGATCTTCCGTTCGCTTGGGATCGACGGAGCGTTCGAGGCGAGCGGTCGCACCGACCGGGGCGTGCATGCGACGGGGCAGGTGGTGGGTATCGATATTCCCCCGTTCTGGCAAAAAGATCTTATGAAACTTCGCGAACATATCAACCGCAAAGCGCTGCCGCATATTTTTATACATAAGATCGAAGAGGTTGCAGACGACTTTCATGCACGCTACGATGCCAAAAGACGGACATACCGCTATATCGTCAGTGACCGGGAACCGAGTGTCTTTCTGACACCCTACCGGCTTTTTACCCCTCCTTTTGATGCGGCGGCGATTCATGAAGCGATCACCCTCTTTGAAGGGGAGCACGATTTTAGCCTTTTTGCGCGTACGGGATCGGATACGGTTGATTTTGTGCGCAGGATATACCGTGTACGATTTTATCATCATGAAGGGTGTTATCTGTTCGGTTTCGAGGCAAACGGTTATCTGCGTTCACAGATCAGACTGATGGTATCGTTTCTGCTGAAAATCGGGTATGGAAAAGTTACGAAAGAGGATTTGAAGGATCAACTTCTTTGCAAAAGGGAAGTGGTACGTGAACCCGTCGCGCCAAACGGGCTCTATCTGACGAAAATCCGATACTGATGCAGTGAGCTCAGATTACCTGTCAGTCAATAATAAGCGCGGTTTATCTGCGCGTGAGCCCTCTGCTGAAGAGAACATAGCGTTAGCGTAGCATTTGGGACTTTGTTCCAAATGCGTTAATCAATGGTAACAACTGCGCGTGAGCCCTGCGCTGAGCAGAACGCAGCGTTAGCGTAGCATTTGGGACTTCGTTCCAAATGCGTTATCTTAATCTCATGAAGCGATTTTTTTAAGCTCAATCTGTTTGAGCGTGTACATCGCGAGCAGATCTTCGTTGTCTAGATTGAGCTTTTTGCACAATACACCCAGTTTCAGGATCTGATACTCATCGTAGTTGTTCTTTTTCAGATACGATATCGCTGAGGGTGTTTTGTTGATGTGTGCTGCAATCTCTTTGTTTGATACTTTCATGTGCTATCCTATACTTTAAATTTGTTATACTCCTAAATCGGAATCCGGTGAAAATAGTTTACGCTTTTGAAGTGTTATGCACTAATTTAAGCTGATATTAACTTATCTTGATGTATTTTATCACTTTTTGTTACATCTGCTTAAAAGTAAAAATATGCGACTGGATCACTACCTCTTTCACCACCACTATACCCAGAGCCGAAATCAAGCCAAGGCGTTGATCACAGAGGGCAAAGTTTCGGTTGACGGCAAGATTGTACGCAAAGCTTCTCATGAAATCCCCGATGGCACAGAACCTCAGATCGATATCTTGCAGGAAAAACTCTATGTCAGCCGTGCCGCGGAGAAACTGAAAGGTTTCCTGCAAAACCATCCCCTTGAGATCAGCGGTAAAAAGTGTCTCGATATCGGCAGCAGTACCGGCGGTTTCGTGCAAGTTTTGCTCGAAGAGGGGGCGGCAACGGTGACAGGTGTCGATGTGGGCAAAGATCAGCTTCATGAAGTGCTGCGCCGGGATGCGCGTGTCGTGAGTGTGGAAGAGACGGATATACGGGAGTTTCAAACTTCAGAAAGATTCGATATCGTTACCTGTGATGTCTCTTTTGTCGGTATCGGATATATTCTTCATGATATCGACAGAGTGGCAAAGGAGGATATCGTCCTTCTGTTCAAACCACAGTTTGAAGTCGGAAAGGATGTCAAACGTACCAGAAGAGGTGTGGTGAAAAACCAAAAGGCGATCGATCAGGTGATGGAAAAGTTTGTATCCGAAACCTTTAAACTGGGCTGGAAACTGATCGCGACAGAAGTGTCACAGGTGAAAGGAAAAGAGGGAAATGCTGAAATCTTCTACCACTTCCGAAAATGAGACCATAGCATCCATCGCCATCGGCGGCTTTGACGGTTTGCACCTGGGGCACAGGAAACTTCTGGACGCACTGGGAAAAAACGGGGCGCTTTTGGTGGTGGAGAAAGGATTTTCACCTGCGCTGACACCTGCACAGGAGCGGTGCCGCTATACAGAGCACCCCTGCTTTTTTCTCGATTTCGATGCGATCAAAGGTATGGAAGCTTCCGATTTTATGAGATATCTCAGAGTGCTTTTCCCCAACCTGAAAAAGATCGTGGTCGGGTATGATTTTCGTTTCGGTAAAAACCGGAGGGGAGATCATGAAACACTGAAGCAGATGGAGGGTGTTGCGGTCGAGGTGATCGCCGAACAGCGGGTTGCAGGCATCTCCGTTCATGCAAACGAGATACGAAACCTTCTGCGTGACGGCAAGATCGAGCTTGCAAACCGGTTGCTGGGCAGAAGATACAGTGTCCGCGGAGATATCATCAGCGGGCAGGGACTGGGAAAAAAAGCGCTCTATCCAACCTGCAATCTCGATACCGGAGATTTTTTGCTGCCCAAAGAGGGCGTTTACATCACTCAGAGTCTGATCGACGGGAAGCTATACCCTTCGGTGACATTTATCGGAAAACGGCTCTCGGCGGACAATCGGTTCAGTGTTGAGACGCATATTCTGGAGGAGGATCTGGAGGTGAAAGAGGATAAAGCGGAACTGTTTTTTCTGGCATATCTGCGATCCAATAAAAAGTTTGATTCGCTTCATGAACTCAAACGGCAGATCGGTGAGGATATCGAAAAAGCGAAACGCGCTTTTACGGGATGATTTGGTAACTCTTTTGTGAGAGCCAATGTCCACGAGTCTATCCTTCACAATATAGTTTCTCTACAAACAAGATCGGCATACCGGAAAATCTTTGAATGCTTTTCACTCCCTGTTTTTGCGTAAAGTTGAGCGTTTTTTTAGTTTATTTGGGCTAAGATACGCAGTTATCTGATTAAAATAAATGAATTAAAGGTGTATATTTTCATGGCAATGGAAGTTGATTATTACGAGGTACTGGAGATTAGCAGAGATGCCGATGAAAATGAGATCAAAAAGGCGTATCGCAGACTGGCGCTCAAATTTCATCCTGACCGAAATCAGGGTGATAAAGAGGCAGAAGAGAAGTTTAAGCTGGTCAATGAAGCGTATCAGGTACTGAGCGATGCCCAGAAACGCTCAATCTATGACAGATACGGTATGGCAGGGTTGGAAAACCAGGGATTTAGCCATTTTAGCGATATGAATATGGAAGATATCATGGGTGATCTGGGATCGATCTTCGAGTCTGTGTTCGGCGGAGGATTCGGCGGGGGTTTTGGCGGTCGGCAGCAGGGCGGAAGCCGTCAGAAGTATCCTCTCGATATCGAAACAGAGATCACACTTGATTTTAACGAAGCAGTTTTCGGATGCGAAAAAAGCATCACCTACCGCTTCAAAACACTTTGTGACGTCTGTGAAGGTACCGGTGACAGAGATAAAAACCCCAAAACCTGTCCGGAGTGTAGCGGTCGGGGGCAAGTCTATTATCGTCAGGGGTTTATGACATTTGCCCAGACGTGCGATGTGTGCCACGGTGAAGGTGTGGTCGTCGCACACCGTTGTGATGCGTGCCGGGGTGAAGGGTACATCGAAGAGGAAGCGACGACTACGGTGCAGATCCCCGCGGGTATCGATCACGGAAACAGAATCCGCGTCGGCGGCAAAGGCAATGTGGATAAACATGGCAGGCGCGGGGATCTCTATGTACTGATCCGCGTACGTGAAGATGAGCATTTTGTCAGGGATGGTCAAAATGTCTATATCGAAGTGCCGATCTTCTTTACACAAGCAGCACTCGGCGGAGATATCGAAGTACCGACACTGCGCGGTAAAAAAGAGATTGAGATTCCGGTAGGGGTCAAAGACAAAGAGCAGTTCTTGTTACGAGGTGAAGGTATCGACGATGTACACGGTCGTGGACGCGGCGATCTGATCGTCCAGATCAAAATCGTCTATCCGAAGAAACTCAATGAAGAGCAAAAAGAGCTGCTTATGAAACTCGGAGACTCTTTCGGTGTGGAAAGCACCCCGCATGAAAACCTTTTTGAAGGTATTCTGGACAGGGTGAAACACTGGTTCAAGAAAGAGAAGTAGTGCAAAAGCTTCCGTAGTTTACGAAAGCTTTTTGATAAAAGCGTGTCTTGCCACACGGCGGACACTCCGTAGATCCCCTTGTGCTTCAGTACGACTCATATATGGTCCTACAAGTATACGTTTTACCTCTCTTCCGTGGACTATCGCTGTTTTGACGACAACACGAAGATCGCGGTTTTCCAGTTTCTCCACAAAGCTCTCTGCAGAACGTTTTCCCGAAATAGCCGCAACCTGGATATAGTAGTCACCTGTGTGTTGAAGTTCATTCAGGTCTGTGGTGGCTCTTTCGATCGGTTGTACGACAGGAACCGGTGCCGGAGCGACGACACCCGGTGTGTCGTCATCGATGATGATACTTGCCATATCTTCGTCTTCGGGTTTTGGTTCGATTTCCGGATTGAGTTGTGCTGTTTCTGTTTTCGGTTCTGTGGGTTCCTGCTCTCCGAAAAGCATACCGACACCGAGCATCGCGACGACATCCATATCATGATCTTTAAACTTTTTGATCACTTTGGCTTCGGAGACAAGTCTGAACTTTTCATTCATGCTGTATTTCAGCCCACCGCCTGTGTTGAAAAATCCCTGTGAATCCAGTCCCAGGCTTTTATCATTGACATGCTCGTAGCCGATACCTGCGAAGAAATAGGGAATAAGGTTCGTATTTTCAGGACGAATCTCTTTCTGGACATTGAGATAGAAACGGTCGATATCGGTGGAACGGGTCAGGTTTTGTGTCCCGGACGTATCGAGCGGATTTTGGGAGCCTGCTTCGTGATTGCCACTGTTGCCGCCATTTATGCGACAGAACGCAGTATATTGTTTTTGCCCCTGGCAATCGGCTTTGTGCTCATCACCTTCTTTTTCTCGGTTTACACCGGATACCATTATGCGGTTGACGGTTATGTATCAATTTTGGTCGTATTCGGAATCTGGCGTTTTCTGAAACGGCGCGAAGCCGTGCAGTAACGCAGTGTTTTAATTGACCCGGGCATCGGGCATCGGATACCAAGCAACTGAACAAAACCGGATGCAATCTTATTGCACCGCAGCCAATTAGCAGGAGCTGGCATGACCGAGATTGAACGCGAG
>QNZT01000121.1 GCA_003978455.1 Sulfurospirillum sp. | reverse complement strand
CTAACTGGTTAATTCAAATATTTTTTGGCGTGCAGACCACTTCTTCCCGTGCTCCCCGAAGGGTGCAGTACTTTTGTTCATACTCCGCGTTAGATTTTTTCGAATTCGCTAAGGCGAGTCCTTTAAAAATCTGCCTTGATTATGAACAAAATTACTGCATCAAAAATTCGAATTATTTGTTGGTGCGGTGATTTAAAACACCATCACACTCTGTACCGGTTTACGCACAACACTGTTTACAGGCATGTGAGATATCTCTTTTCTGGATGCGTCGATATACTCTTTTTGCAAAGCGACTTGCAGCACCTGCGTATAAAAGAACATCAATGCCTGAAAAGCCTTCTGCCTTTCATGAAATAAAACTTCCTTTTTCGAGGATAGATAATTCATAAAAAGCTCTATCTCTACCATCCCCATATGACGAGGATCCCTTTCTCCATGAAAACGGATATATGCTTCTACGATATGAAGATAGAACTGCTTTGTTCTGTACGCGTAACCTTTAGATGACATTTTTTCTTTCAATTTTTCTAAAATTTCTGCTATTCGTTTCATCTTGATACTCCTTCACCGGATTCTTTTATAAAAATTTTATAGAATTTTTGAAGGAAAGTCTCATTTTATTTCATTTTGAAATATTTTTCTATGTTTTCACAATAAGTCGCACAAACCGCTATTCAAATATTTTCAAAATTTGCTTTTGAAATACACTATTTTTATGGAAAGCTCTACCGCAGAAAAATGCTCAAATATAACTAGGTTTTTCGCCAATAATGGTATAATACTCCACCAAGGAGTCTTTTATGCCGCGTTCACATAAAATACTATATATTTTATACATACTCATATGGATCGCAGCTGCGATCCAGCCTAAATATCCGGCAGACTGGTTGCTGGAAAATATCCTGCCTGTCGTACTTTTTCCTCTGGTGATCTGGCTTGACACAAGATTTCATTTTACACTCCCTGCACTGATACTACTTCTGATTTTCAGCTCTCTTCACGCACTCGGTGCACATTATACCTATGCAGAGGTGCCGGGATTTGAACCGCTAAGCAAACTTTTCGGATTTACACGCAACAACTTTGACAGGGTTGTGCATTTTCTGTTCGGTCTTCTGCTTTTTCGCCCTGTTTTTGAGATCTTTGTACACTTTATCCACAATGTCAAAGTTCTTCTGTTGGTAACTTTTTCGGTTATCGCTTCTGTATCCGCACTATATGAGATCCTGGAATGGACAGCAGCAGTGCTCTTTCACCCCGATCTGGGTATTGCATTTCTCGGAACACAAGGCGATATCTGGGATGCGCAAAAAGATATGCTTGCGGCAGATATAGGTGCTGCTATCAACCTCTCTCTGTTTTACCCTTTTTATAACCGATATACAAAGGAGATATACCGTGGCTGACCTGGGAAAGATTTTCATAACAGTCGGTTTTTTTCTGCTACTTATAGGCTTTTTGCTCTCATTCAGCGATAAGATACCGTTTCATCTCGGCAAACTTCCCGGTGATATATACATCAAAAAGGAGAATTTCTCTTTCTATTTTCCGATTACGACATCTGTTGTACTCAGTATCCTTCTCTCTGTTGTGCTCTATCTGTTCAGCAAGTTTTTCAGGTAAAACGATGCCTCTGACCATTCCCAACCTGCTGAGTCTTTTCCGTATTGCTGCTGCACCGTTTCTTTTGCTGGCGGCATGGTTTGGATCATCAAAGCTCTTCTTTTTTATTTTCGGTGCGATGCTGCTTTCCGATCTTCTCGACGGTTTCATCGCCCGGGCGCTAAACCAGACTTCCGAACTTGGCGCCAGACTCGATAGTTACGGGGATATCCTCACCTATCTTACCGTACCTTTCGCTGTTTGGTTCCTGTGGCCGGAGATTATCCTTCATGAGAAAGCGTATATCATCACTGCGGTGGTACTCTATATACTTCCTGCCCTCTTCTCTTTTTTCAAATTCGGCAAACTGGCGACCTACCATACCTGGATCACCAAACTGTCCGCACTACTGATGAGCCTCGGTATGATCGTTTTGTTGCTTTTTCACCAACCGCTTCTCTTTCATATATCGGTATGGTTTTTGATCATCGAAACTATAGAAAATATCACTATCACCCTCATCCTTCATACACCGGCAAGTAATATCCGCTCCATCGGACATGCACTGAATTTACGTCGTTTCAGATCATCCCAAAAGAGAGAGGATTGATGCTTCTTTACGACCTCATCGTCGTCGGTTCCGGAGCAGCAGGTATGATCTCCGCCATCACAGCGGCCAGACATGGTAAAAAAGTGCTCCTCCTTGAAAAACTTTCCAAACCCGGTGCAAAACTCAAAGCAACCGGCGGAGGCAGATGCAACCTGACAAATACCCTTCCAAATGATCTCTTCATGAAGCACTTCGGTCGAAACGGTCGTTTCATGAGACCCGCACTCTCATATTTCGATTATCACGCGCTTACCCGATTTTTCAAGGATCTGGATGTCGAGACACATGCACCCGACGGTTACCGTATATTTCCAAAAACGCACAATGCACAAACCATCCTTTCCGCACTTGAAAAAGAAGCTGCCCGTTGCGGTGTCACGCTACTTTGCTCCCAAAAGGTCGATCAAATCATCAAAAAAGAGGAGGATTTCACACTCCATACAACCGATCAGACTTTCCGTAGTAAAAATGTGATTATCGCAACAGGAGGGCTAGGGTACCCGACACTCGGTGCCGAAGGCGACGGCTACAAACTTGCTGCATCACTGGGACACACTGTCACAGACCTGCACCCGGCGATGATGCCGCTGCATACCAAAGAGCGATGGGTAGCAAACTGCCGTGCGGACACGATCCCCAAAGCAACGATACGCGTCAATCTGCCAAAGTACAAAAAACTGTATGCCACAGGAGATCTTATCTTCACCAAAACGGGTATCAGAGGTCCTGTCGTACTCGATTTTTCCAGGGAGATCACACCTCTTCTGACGCAATACAAAGAGGTACCCCTCCTTGTCAATATGACAGGAGGACTTCATGAAGATGCTATTTTATCACAGCTGAAAAAATCGATACAAAAACATCCCGATCATCCGCTACTGCATCATCTGCAAACGATGCTTCCAAAATCGGTTGCCAGAGAGATTTGCACAATGTGCGACATCTCCGATCAAATGCTCTTTTCCAAAATCCCCGGAAAGAAACGTGATACCCTTCTAAAAACCCTCGCCTGGACACCGCTGACTGTCACAGGTCATGACGGATTCAGGATGGCGATGATCACCAGAGGCGGTATCTCACTCAAGGAGATCGACCCCGATACGATGCAAAGTAAAAGAGTCGCAGGACTTTACTTCTGCGGGGAAGTAGTCGACCTCGACGGACCTTGCGGAGGATACAACCTGCAATGGTCTTTTGCCAGCGGTTACCTTGCCGGGCATTTACGAGATTAATTACTTGCGCTAACCGTTTTTTTAGTAAATTTTGTATAGACTTTCACATTATATAAGTTAAATTATTTTTCCCATTTTCAGAAACCAAAAAATCAGGATCACCGTTTGTACCGTAAAGCTTGGAATCTCATATGCGATAGCCGTCGCATAGTACTCATATCACACATCAATCCGGACGGAGATGCACTGGGAAGTGTACTCTCACTTTACCCTATCCTCAAAGATATGGGGAAAAAAGTTACGGTGGTAAACACCACTGCACCGCTACCTCGCAAATACGACTTCTTGCCAAACTATGATAAAATCAAACAGACGCTACCTGCTCAGTTTGACCTTCTCATCAGCTTCGACTGCGGTAGTTTCGACAGGTTGGGTATCGAAAAGCAGGATGTGCCGCTGATCAATATCGACCACCATATCACCAACACCCGCTACGGTGATATCAACCTCATCGATCCCGATCTACCCAGCGCTTCGAGTGTCGTACTTCAGCTGCTTCATGAAAACAAAATCTCCCTGCGAAGAGATGTCGCTACCTGTATCTACACTGCGCTTGCCGAAGATACCGGATTTTTCACGTTTGACAACACCGATCGAAAAGCCTTTGCGATCGCAGCAGAGTTGATTGATGCCAAAGCAGATCCGGCATTTATCGCCCGTCAGCTCAAAGAGCGAAATTCTCTGGCGAAACTGAGACTGGAAGCACTTACTATCGAAAAATTACAACTTGTTTACCATGCTATGGTAGGATATACGATTTTAAATCTGGATGATTTTCACAAAACCGGAGCCCTGCGTTCAGACAGTGATGCTTGTGTCACGCTGATACGCTCTCTGGTGACGGTAGAGCTGGCGATCCTCTTTATCGAAGAGGCGGAGGGTTATAAGATATCCCTGCGATCCAAAGAGAAGATCGATGTCGCAGAAATCGCTCTTTCTATGGGTGGCGGCGGTCACAAAAGAGCTGCCGGATTTCAGACAAAACACAAAGATACACAAAAGATATTAAATGAGATTCTCAAAAAGGTAGATTTATGATGAAAAGAAAAAGAGCCAGTGCATTAGGCTCACTGATCCTCGTACTTGCACTCCTCGGTGCTATCTATAGTGCCTACAAAGTACTTCAGTCACCCGCTTTTGAGACCAATAGACCGGTGATTGATATGCCGGCGGAGCGTTTTTGGAACAGCCACCACCCTTTTCATATCAATATAAGTGACGACACCGGTCTGAAAAAAGTCATCGCCTATCTCAGTAATGGAAAAGAGCGTGTTAAAATCGCCGATGTCAATTTTAAAAAGCCTCCCAAAACGTACACCCTGCAAATAAAATATCCGAAAATAGGCTTTACGGATAACAGTGACAACCTTCTGCTGACTGTCGTAGCACAGGATATCAGCAAATGGCACTTTTTCAAAGGCAACAGCAGTATCAAAAAAGAGCGTCTGAAAATCGATACCCGCAAGCCGGATCTTTTTTCGCTGATCACCTCTTACGGTATCACCCGCGGAGGCAGTGCACTGGCGATCTTTAAAGCAACCGATAAAAATCTCAAAGAGTTGTATGTCGAAACCAACTTCGGCAAAAAATTTGAACCGACCCCGTTCTACAAAGAGGGCTACTATGCTGTTTTGCTGGCATGGCCAATCAAACAGAAACGTTTTCGGGCAAAGATTGTCGCAAAAGATGCTGCCGGTAACGTTGCCAAAGCCAGACTTGGCTTTTTCCTGAAAAGCCGTAAATACAGAACATCCTACCTACAGGCGAAAGATCGGTTCATCAACGGTAAAATCTCCGATCTCGCAGAAGATGAGCCCGAACTGACGGCAAATCTCTCTCCGACAGAAAAACTCAAATTTATCAATGAAACCTACCGTATCAAAAATGACAACCTGATCAAAACGATTACTTCCAAAGTAGATCACAATCGCATTAGCTCATTTGATATACACCCCTTTTATCCTCTTAAAAACGGTAAAGTCGTAGGAAGTTTCGGTGATCATCGTTACTACTGGTATAAAGAGAAGACAAATATCATCAGTGAATCCTACCATCTCGGTATAGATCTTGCAAGTGTCCGGATGGATGATATCATCATCAGCAATCCAGGAGTAGTCGTTTTTGCAAACTATAACGGAATTTATGGTAATAATCTGATTGTCTACCATGGTCTGGGGTTGTACACCGTGTATGGGCACTGTTCAACCCTGCTGAAACAAAGAGGCGATATCGTCGAAGCGGGAGAGGTTGCCGCCAAAACGGGTGCAACAGGTCTGGCACTGGGTGATCATCTGCACTTCAGTACTATGGTTCATGGTTTTTTTGTCAGACCGGCAGAGTGGATGGATCATAAATGGATTCAAACAAACATTATCGATGTGATCAACAACGCAAAAAAAATGATAGACAAGTAGTCAAAACAGAAGGGAATCATACATGAAAGCAAAACAGAAAAATCTGAGAATATTTGAAATCGAAATAACGAACGATGATGAATTTTTTGCTTACATGGATAAAAACCTTATTTTGTTAAAAGATTTCTTTTTACTCATCCACGGACACGTCAGTCAAGAGATAAAATCTTACCTCGAAGAGAATGGTTTATGTTACAAACTTGCATCAGAATGTAAAATTAAAATGCCTTCTAAACACAATACCAATGAAAATCGTGCTATAATGGAACCTAAAGAGCCGGCAAAAGTATCGGCAACCAAAGAACCGAGTATCAGAATCGTCAGCGAAAAGGTGAAAACGCTGCTGATCGAACAACCGATCCGTTCCGGTCGCGAAGTGATTCATGAAGGCGATGTAACGATATTCGGTCGGGTAAACAGTGCATCGAAAGTCATCGCGGAAGGCAATGTCGAAGTATACGGCATCATCGACGGTGTAGTGCAGTGTGACGGTGACTATATGATTGTGCAGCAACTTGGCAAAGGACATATCATATTTAACGGAGATATACTCGATCGTGACGCTTTTGACGGGAAAGCGAAAAAAATCACCTACGGCAAAGAGGGTGCCGTCATAAAGGATCTTTTTGAAACAGTTAACCATTAAAAAAGAGATAAAAGGGGTAGGCATAGGGTTGCATAAAGGCGAGCCTGTACGATTTAGTATGCATCCCCTCGATGCGAACAGCGGGATCCTCTTTTACAGAACCGATACAGGAACGTACATCGAAGCGACGCCCGAAAATGTCGTCGATACGCAGATGGCAACGGTGATAGGGAAAGAAGGCAGCAGTATCTCTACCATAGAACATATGCTTTCGGCGATTTATGCTTTCGGTATCGACAATCTCCTGATCAAGATCGATGCTTCGGAAGTCCCTGTGATGGACGGAAGCAGCACAAGTTTTTGCATGATGCTTAACGAAACGGGTATTCAGGAACTCTCCGGAAACAAAAAAGTGATGATCCTCAACAAAGAAGTAGAAGTCCGTGACGGTGACAAATTTGTAAAGCTCACCCCTTCCGATACCCAGGTGTATCATTTTCAAATCAACTTTACCCATCCCGCCATAGGTTTTCAGGAGTATCAACTTGAGTTTAGCAAACAAAAATATATAGACGCTATCTCCCGGGCCAGAACATTCGGTTTTCTGAAAGATGTTCAGATGCTACGCTCCCACAATCTCGCGCTTGGCGCTTCACTTGAAAATGCCATTGTACTCGACAGCAACAAGATCATCAACAACGACGGTTTACGCTATAACAATGAATTTGTCCGTCATAAAATCCTCGATGCAATCGGTGATCTCAAACTATTGGGGATGCCTTATATCGGCTCATACAGCTCTTTTGCAGGCAGTCACCACCTCAACCACCTCCTCACAAAAGAGATTTTGAAAGATCCGGAAAACTATAGTATCGAAGAAGCCGCAGGCGCATTTACCGACAACCTCGCCAAGGTCTATGCCTAAGTGCAAAAACCATCTGTCGATCTGCTTGTCATTTCACTTACTTCACCGCTGCATATAGGTATCTATCACAACAGCAGCTTGATCGATAGCTATGAAAGTAGTGAAAAGACGAGTGATATTCTTCCGCTCTTCATGAAAGAGATCTTATCCAGGTACACTGTAGAAGCACTCTACTTTGCCAGAGGTCCGGGAAGCTTTATGGCGATCAAAATCACCTATCTCTTTTTAAAAACACTCAGTATCACTCTGGGTGTGCCACTTTTAGCAACAGATGGCTTCGCATTTAACCGAAACAGCCCCATCAAAGCAGTCGGTTCACTTTACTTTTGTAAAGAAAATGGTATGATTACGACTCAAAAAGTGGATCTGACGAAAGAGAAGATAATACCGTTTGCACTGCCGGCACATCTGGATAAAAGACTCTTTAGCGATCAAAACGAGCCACTCTATATTTTACCGGCAGTATAAGAGGAAATCAGTTGACCATAGATGTACCAGCAACCAGCGCAAATTTAGGGCCTGGGTTTGATACCCTGGGACTGGCACTGGATCTGACCAACCATATTATTGTCAAAGAGTCCAACTTCGTCTCCATCGCGATTAAAGGCGAAGGGGCGAACAAACCGAAACTCAGAACCAATAACCAGTTTGTCAATATTTTTTACAACTTTTATATCAAACTGGTAGGCAAAAGGGATAATTTTCGCTTTGAGTTTCAAAACCGGATACCCTTCTCCAGGGGACTGGGCAGTTCGTCGGCAGTCATCGTAGCGGCAATCGCCAGCGCCTATAAAATGGCAGGAGTAGAACTCTCACGCGACGCCATCCTGAACAAAGCCCTCTTCTATGAACCGCATCCGGACAATATCGCTCCGGCAGTTCACGGAGGTTTTACCGCATCTCTGACGATCAAAGGTGAAAAGGTTGTCACCCAAAAGAAGGAGATTCCCGACTATCTCAAAGCTGTCATGATTATCCCCAACCGTCCTATGTCCACCAATCAGTCCCGTTCCAAGCTACCCAGAAACTACTCTATGCAGAAAACTGTTTTCAATGTCTCCCATGCGGCAGTTCTGACGGCGGCATTTTTCAACGAGGACTGGAAGACGTTGCGCATCGCATCAGAAGATATGATGCATCAGAACACACGGATGAAGATGATGAGAGAGCTTTTTGAAGTCCAAAATACCGCACTTATAAACGGTGCACTGATGAGTACGCTTTCCGGCAGCGGTTCCTCTTTTTTCAATATGGTTTACGCCGACGATGCCGCATGGCTGGAACGTAAACTCAAAGAGAGATTCCCCCATTTTCGCGTGGAAACTTACAATTTCAACAATATCGGCTATAAGTTCGGAAATTAATAGTTTCTTTAAGGTAAATTATTATAATGTACAAAATTATTTAACTATGAAAAGTCCCGTCAGGATGTGCATTTGCTGCAGAGAGAGAAAATCCCAGAAAGAGCTTATCAGATTGCAGTGCAGTGACCATATGTTGCACCATTTCAGCGGTACAGGCAGAAGTTTCTATCTCTGTCCCGAATGTTCTTCGTTAAAAGAAAAAAAACTTTTAAAAGCGCTTTCACGAGCGTGTAAAAAAGAGATTAAAATTACAGATTTGGAGAGTTTACTAGATGGATAAAGTTCGTATTAGCGAAGTTGCGCAAGACCTTGGTTTTGAAACAAAAGAAGTTTTAGCCAAAGCCAAAGAGCTGGATCTTCCGGCAAAGGCTGCCAACAGCGCGATTACTATAGCAGATGCAGAAGTGCTGGCAAATTATATACTGACAGGCAAAGCACCTGCTACAAAAAAAGCCCCGGCATCCAAAGCTGCACCGCAAAAAGAGGCGAAAAAAGCAACACCCCAAAGTGCCAAAGAGGCAACTGTTCATGAAGAGAAAGCGGAACAGGAGACACAAGAGCCTCTGCAAGAAAAAGCTGAAGCAAAACCTGCCCCTGTCAAACCGAAACGCAGAACCATAGAGAAAGTAGCCAGACCTTCCACACAAAAAGAGGTGGAAAAACCTGCCGATGCTCCTGTGCAAAAAAGTGTTGCAGAAGAGACACCCGCTAAAGAAAAAGAGGTGGAAGAACCTGCACAAGAGCCTGTTACGGCTATCGAACCGGAAAAAGAGCCCGAAACAGAACCTGTCAAAAAAGAGGAACCCAAAAAGGAGACCATCACACCTGTCGCAAAAAGTCTGAAAAAACGTCGCGGTATCATGATCGTCAGGAAAAAGCGTCCCGCCAGACAGGAGACGGAGCGCTCCACTCCTGCCAAAGCGATTATGCCGGAGATTGTCGAGGGTGTCAGCAGGAAGAAGAAAAAACAGAAAAGAAGTGCTACTGCCAAACAGAGTGACTCTACCAAACTCGATATTTTTACAGAAGGTGATATCGCCAATTTTGAGATCATGAGCGAAGACGATATGGTCGTTTTGCATGATTTCAGTTTTGACCTTGAAGACAAAGAGGAAAAAGAGAAAGAGCAGCAAAGAAGAAAGAAAAAATTTGAAGCGAATAACATTCGCACGACACGAAACACCTCTTTTGTACAGCAACGGGGTATCAGCAGAAAATCAAAACGCAGAAAGCGAAGAAAAAAAGAAGAAGAAGGATCTACAACGATCAGCCATATTGAAATCCCCGAAGATATCAGGGTATATGAATTTGCAGAAAAACTCAACCGCCCTATCAGCGATGTCATCAAAGTCCTTTTTAACCTGGGTATGATGGTTACTAAAAATGACTTTCTCGAAAAGGATGCAATCGAAATCCTTGCAGACGAATTTGACGTCGATGTTACTACAATTAACCCCCTTGATGAATTTGACTATGAACGTGATTACGAAGAAGAGAGTGACGAAGGGGGAGAGATCAAACCTCCGGTTATCACTATCATGGGTCATGTTGACCACGGTAAAACATCCCTGCTCGATCGCATCCGAAAAACCAAAGTAGCCGCAGGAGAACATGGCGGTATCACCCAGCACATCGGTGCGTACATGATCGAAAAAGATGGACACCCGATCACATTTATCGATACTCCGGGTCACGCCGCCTTTACAGAGATGAGAGCGCGCGGTGCCGAAGTAACCGATATCGCTGTTATCGTCGTCGCGGCGGATGACGGTGTCAAACCGCAGACCAAAGAGGCGATCGAACACGCAAAAGCTGCAGATGTGCCGTTTATCGTCGCAGTCACCAAAGTGGACAAATCCGATGCCAATCCCGATATGGTCAAAGCGCAGATGGCGGAACTCGGCGTAACACCGGTTGACTGGGGCGGAGAGTATGAATTTGTCAATGTCTCCGCACACACCGGCGAAGGTATCGATGAGTTGCTGGAAGTTCTGCTGCTTCAGGCGGAGCTTCTGGAACTCAAAGCAAATCCCGAGGCAAGAGCAAAAGCGTATGTCATCGAAAGTGCCCTGGAAAAAGGTCGCGGTCCTGTCGCTACGGTTATCGTCAGAAACGGCACACTGCATATAGGCGATACTATCGTCTGCGGTACTGCGCACGGAAAAGTACGGGCGATTCTCAATGAAAACGGAAAGACACTCAAAGAGCTTGCACCCGGTATGCCAGGTCAAATCATAGGACTCAGCGAAGTGCCCAATGCCGGAGATACGCTGATGGTTGTCGAAAGTGACAAAATTGCACGTGAATATGCACAAAAACGTGCAGAGTATATTCGTCAGAAAGAGCTCTCCAAGTCAACCAAAGTCACCCTCGAAGAGCTCGGTGCCAAAATTGCCGAAGGTCAGATCAAAAATCTTCCTGTGATTTTAAAAGCGGATGTCGCGGGAAG
Organism: Sulfurospirillum sp.; assembly: GCA_003978455.1. GTDB lineage: Bacteria > Campylobacterota > Campylobacteria > Campylobacterales > QNZT01 > QNZT01. The sequence goes on along the minus strand of QNZT01000121.1, from coordinate 1,491 downwards.
TCTCGAAGCGATCAAAGGAACACTGGAGAAACTCAAAACAGACGAAGTCAAAGTCAATATCATCAGCGCCGGTGTCGGCGGTATCACAGAGAGTGATATCACACTGGCAGAAGCGAGTGAACACGCTGTCATCCTCGGTTTTAACGTCAGACCGACAGGAGGAATCAAAGAGAAAGCGAAGAGGTCAGGTGTCTCTGTAAATACCTACAACGTTATCTACGATCTGATAGACGATGTCAAAGCACTGCTGGGCGGTCTGCTGTCACCTGTCGTACGTGAAGAACAGCTAGGACAGGCAGAAGTTCGTGAAGTCTTCAAAGTTCCGAAACTCGGACTCATCGCAGGTTCACTCGTCACAGACGGTGTCATCAACAGAGGTGCGAAAGTACGTGTCATCCGTGATGGTGTTGTCATCTATGAAGGTGAAGTATCTTCTCTCAAGCGTTCCAAAGACGACGTCAGGGAAGTCGCCAAAGGCTACGAGTGCGGTATCGGTGTCGAAGGCTATAACGACGTCAAGCCAGGCGATTACCTCGAAAGCTTCAAGCTGGTAGAAGAGAAAGCGACACTGGAGTAACGCGTGGAAAAAAGTATCAAACTCCAGCGGGTGGAGTCTGTCCTGAGGGAACTTGTTCCCGAAGCCATCAGCGGACTCTCCGATGAACGCATCAACAACATCCCTGTCATCGATGTCGAGTGCAGCCGCGGCAAATATGACGCCAATGTCTATCTCGATCCGGCATTTGTCAATCCGGATGAAGAGCAGTACATCCTGACCCATCTCAAGAAAGCGAGCGGTTATATCGAAAACTACTGCAAGCAGGCAGAGGGGTGGTACCGCTGTCCGAAGTTTCACTTCAAGTTTGACCACTCGTTGCAGCAGCAGAACAAGATGGATGATCTTTTCAAAAAGATCGAAAAAGAGCTGGGGAAATCAGATGGATAGAACTACACTGGAAAACCTTCTCAAAGAGTGTGGTGTCACACTCTACGATACAGAAGTGGTCACAGAAAACGATCATAGGATTTACCGTGTCTATATCACATCCGACGAACCGGTCACGCTGGACAAATGCACCGAAGTAACGAAAATCATCTCTCCTATTCTCGATCTTGAGCCACCTGTTTCGGGAGAGTACTTTCTGGAAGTGAGCTCACCCGGGATCGATCGCCAACTCAAAACGATCGACCACTTCCGTCACTCTGTCGGAGATTTGGTCAAACTCAAACTCACTGACGGTACAAAACTGAAAGGGAAGATTCTCGCAACCGAAGGCAATAGTGTCAAACTCTATGATAAAGGGAGCAAAGAGGAGAGAGAGATCCCTTTTGCAGAGATCACCAAAGCAAAAACTTACTTTGAATGGTAGCCGACCACGCTTTTTATATGCAGCTTGCGCTGAATGAAGCGTGGAAATATCAGGCACTCACCTACCCCAACCCACCCGTAGGCGCCCTCATCCTGGACAAAAACGGAAAAATTCTCTCTGT
>QNZT01000120.1 GCA_003978455.1 Sulfurospirillum sp. | reverse complement strand
AAGAGTGTGAGTTTCGTTGGAGAAAATCCAATGAATTGATGTATAATATACTCAAACAAAATCTAAAGAAAAGGCTTTGCTAGTCTAGAGCCTTGAATTGTACTAACCAACACTTGATCTGACACTCTACAATTTCTCCCGAAATTTAGTGTCAGATGGCTACGCTGCCACCACCTTGGACTCCTTGGAATTATAACCTATCATCTTGACTTGTGCAAGATGTTTGCTTTTTTCAAAGCACTCCATAGGTGTCATTCCCTCACAATTCTTTCCCTGATGGGTTCTCTCATAATTGTAGTGATATAACCATTCATCTAAATCATGTTGCAACTCCTCTATTGATTTGTAGATTTTCTTTCTAAAAGCAACAGCATAAAACTCCTGTTGCACCGTTTTATGGAAGCGTTCGCAGATACCGTTTGTTTGCGGTGATTTTGCTTTGGTAAAAGTATGCTCGATATCTTCTATCGAGAGATAAAGCTCATACTCATGATGCTCTCTGCTGCCTTTGTACTCTGTTCCTCTATCGGTAAGCATACGAAGCAGTTTGATATCCTGCTCCTCATAAAACGGCAGCACCCTGTCATTGAGAAGATCTGCCGCCACCAATGCATTCTTACGGTCATAGAGTTTACAGAATACCACTTTGGAAAAGGTATCGATATAGGTTTGCTGATAGATTCTTCCCACCCCTTTGACATTCCCGACATAATAGGTATCCTGTGCTCCAAGATAGCCCGGAAAGAGTGTCTCGATCTCACCATGAGCTACTTTCTCCTCTTTGGCACGCTCCAGTGCTTGTACCTGTGCCTCTGTGAGAATCAGGTTCTCTTTGGCTACTTTCTCTTCCAGTGCCTTAAGACGCAGTTTCATTGTCTGGAGATTGTGGCGTAGCCAGATATTGCGTACACCGCCCGGGGATATGAAGGTACCAAGCTTCTTGAGTTCATTGCTGGCTCTGACCTGGCCGTAGGCTGGATACTCTATTGCAAAAGCCACAACGGCATCTTCTACCTCTTTGGGAACACGGTTCTTGAGATTGGGCTGTTTGCGACTTACCTCCTGCAGACCCTCTTCGCCATACTCTTCATAGAGTCTTTTAAAACGATAGAAACTGTCCCTGCTGTAACCGAATACTTTACATGCTCTTGAAACATTACCCAGCTCTTTGGCAAGGTTAAGTAACCCTAACTTGTTCTTGATGATCTTTTCTTGTGTATGTAGATTCATTGTCTCTCCTAAACAATTTGTCCAGGAGAAATTGTAGTACTCTTTCCTTAATAAATGTCAGATTATGTTGTGACTATTACAGTTTATCCGCGTGTGAGCGTAGCTTTTGGGACTCTGTTCCAAAAGCGTTAACTAATTAGCGTTTTAAATCCGCCTCAAACTTCCCGTCTATCTTATTGGTATGAAGGTTGAAAAACTCCTTCTCTTCAAAGTGGAAAGTGCCGTTTGCCTGCTCATACTTTGTTCCTTCCAGCTTTCCGTGTCCGCCGCCGTCGTAGCCGTTTCGGGAGTTGAAGTCAAAGGTCGCGTCCTCTTTGAGTTTTCCGCCTACATCGATGTTGTACTGCTCTACATTGTCATGAAACTGTATATTTCCCTGCATACTGCCGTCTCCAAGGTCGAATCCGAGGTGGACGCGGTTGTAGTCGTCCTGCTGTATCACTCCGTACGATGTGCTCCCCTCGGTCACTCTGCCTTCGTAGACCGGTCTCTGTGTGCCGAGCACATTTGCTATCTCTTCACGCGGTGAGAGTTGCTCTTGCTGCTGCGGGGTCTCTTCGATGATTTGCGTCGTTTTCTGAGACTCTTTCTGTTCTTCGACCACTCTTTTGCTCTCTGTCGTTTCTGTTTTCAGGGTTGTGACCGGTGCTGTAGATGTCACCGGTGCGATCGGGGAGGGTGCTACTGCCGGATCGCTTTTTTTGTCAAGCTGTTTCATGATGATACGGTTTACCCGCTCTGCCTCTCTGGGGGCTTTTGCCTGTGCGACGACGGTGCGTTCGCCCTGATTGACGACGACACTTCCCTGCGGTGTGCTAACGACGATACGCCCGTAGGTACAGGCGATGATGTCGCGTTTTTGTGAAATCTCCCCGATGATCGTCGTACCGCGTACCCCGATGGTGGCGTTTGCGGTTCGGACTTTGAAGTGGCTGGGGGCGATTTTGCCGATCTTTCCGGTGATCGATTTGAAAAAGCCCTTTTTGATCGTAAAGCGTGCCTGGACATTTTTGTCGTCGAATAGGTACTCATCGACGCTGAAACGGCTTTTTTGTCCCAGCGAGATGACGGTTTTGTCATTGAATACGATCTGGAGTTTGCTTTGGGGTGCGGTGTCGATCCGGTCATGTTTTTCGAGTTTCGTACCGACTGTGACCGGGATGTGCTCTGTGCCGCGCTGGAGGTCGGCTGTTCCCCGGAGTGCGGTGATTTCGCCGATGCTTGCCATCAGTGAAGAGGAGATGAGCAGCAGTGCCATAGAGTATTTCATGATAGATCCTTTAAAAGTGTTGTTTGTATGTAAGTGTATAGTTGTTTTTGGTATAGCTGTATGTGTTGATATTGGAGCGGTTGTCTGTGTAGCGGTAGGTCGCCGTAACCGATTTTTTGGGGTTGATGTTTCGTGTCAGGGAGAGCGCGTAGTAACTTTTGGTGTCCCGGCGTTTATACCCCATGACGGGATCGCGTCTGGTAAAGCGGTGTGCTTCGTATCCCATGACAAGCGCCAGCCGGTACTGTTTTTTGAAGTTGTATCCGGCGGAGAGCCTGCCCTGAAAGAGATTTTTGGCGATGTCGTAGCGGATATGCTCTTTGGCATCGTATCGCTGTATGCCGGTATCGGCACTTGCCTGCCATCGCTCTTTTTTATAGCGTATCCCCGCCCCGCCGCCGATCAGGAGATAGTCTCTGTTTTTGGCAAACGCGGTATGGTTGTCATTTAACAGAAGTGATGTCTTTAGTTGCAGATGCCTGCTCGCCTGATAGAGGATCGCAGGTGCGGTGTAGATGTTGCGGCTGACCTGTTTGCCGTCCAGCCAGGCGATATTTGCCCCGACCGGTGCGACGAGTGAAAATCGGTGATACTTCTTGATAAGCGATGTGGAGAGGTCGAAAAAGTTGAGGTTGTTTCCTGTCGCGGAGTGGAGCAGTTCGTTGTAGCTGTAAAGCGTCGTGTAGAGGGTGAGATCTTTCACTTTTTTGGTATGGGAGAGGGCAAAGGCGGCAGTGGCGTAACTGCTTTTGGTCTTGTGTGTGTCGTTTTGCAGCAGATAGGGACCGTACTGTGTCGTATTTTTGTCGGTGGTGAGATTGATGTTGTCGTCATACCCCAGACCGACGGCAAACCAGCTTTTGTAAGGTGCTTTGGAGCGGTGGATCGCGATCTGTCTCAGGTAGCGGCAACTTTCGTTTTTGAGAGCGGTGTCGTGCACTTTTTGAAACTCCCGCTCCGCATCGTCGTAAAATCCCAGTTTCATGAGCGTTTTGGCGTAGTAGTTTCTGGCGTAGTCGTTTTCCGGCTCTTCGATCAGGATACGGTCAAACAGTACAAGTGCCTCTTCCAGGGAGTTGTGACGGTAGAGTTGTATCGCACGGGAGAAGAGGGAAAGAGGGCGTTTTGTCTGCGGTACACTCTTTTGCCGGGGCAGACGTTTTTGCTTCGTTGTACTCTTTTGCCGATAGAGCGTGATGATATAGGCATCATGGTACTTTTTTCTGAGCTTTTGCAGCATGACTTTTGCGCCGTTTTTCTCATGAAACGGTTCTGAGACGAGGCTGTAGTAGTCTCTCGTGCGGATGATCTGTAGCGGATAGTCGGCGGCAAGTGCCTCTTTGCGTGCGTTGTCACGATAGTGATAGGTGCCCACTTTGACGAAGTAGAGCGGTTGTGCAGCGGCTCTTTTCTCAAGTGTGTAGCTGTGCGGAGTTGTTTTTGCCGCCATTGCAACAGCAAATACAGCAAATACAGAAAATAGCATACACAATTTTACAAACACTGCAGAACCCTTTTATCGCCGGAATATCTAATACTTTATATCGGCAAAAACGGGAATTTATTGAGTCTATCGATTTAACTAATTCTGCTATAATCTTCTCATGATAAACAGATACCCAACCAAAAAGATATATGTAGGCGATGTGGCTGTGGGCGGTGACGCTCCTATCTCTGTACAGTCGATGACATTCAGTAAAACGGAAGATATCGACGCGACGCTGGAGCAGATCAAAAGGCTGCACTTTGCGGGGTGTGATATCGTCCGTCTGGCGGTGCCCGACGAAGCGGCGGCATATGCGCTCAAAGAGATCAAAGCACAGAGTTCACTGCCGATCGTGGCGGATATACACTTCAACTATCGTCTGGCATTGATCGCGGCGGAGTCGGTGGACTGTATACGTATCAATCCCGGCAATATCGGCTCCAAAGAGCGGATCAAAGCGGTAGTCGATGCCTGTACCCAGCGTCATATCCCGATCCGTATCGGGGTCAACAGCGGTTCGTTGGAGGATCAGTTCGAGAACAAATACGGACAGACTCCGGAGGGGATGGTCGCTTCCGCGCTCTACAATATCAAGCTGCTGGAGGATTTCGGTTTTACCGACATCAAAGTCTCTCTGAAGGCGAGTGATGTGCAACGTACCGTGCAAGCCTACCGTGACCTGCGTCCGCAGGTGCCTTATCCGTTTCATCTGGGTGTAACGGAGGCGGGAACACTCTTTCACTCGACGGTCAAATCCTCTATCGCGCTGGGGACACTCCTGCTGGAGGGGATCGGCGATACGATGCGCGTTTCGATCACCGGAGAGCTGGAGAAGGAGATCGAAGTGGGCAAAGCGATCCTCAAAGATGCCGGTGTCGTCAACGAAGGGCTCAACATCATCTCATGCCCCACCTGCGGGAGGATCGAAGTCGATCTGGTCAAAGCGGTGGCTGAGGTGGAAGAGCGTACGAAACATATCAAAGCACCGCTCGATGTCTCGGTGATGGGCTGTGTGGTCAACGCTATAGGCGAAGCCAAAAGTGCCGATGTGGCGATCGCCTACGGCAAAGGGAGCGGTCTGGTGATGGTCAAAGGCGAAGTGGTCGCGAAGCTGCCCGAAAGTGAACTGGTGGAGAAGTTTCTCGATGAGGTCGAGAAAGCAGCCGATGCATATGAAGAGGCGCTGAAGTGAACCAGAACCAGCTGCACAATCTCAACATTGAACGCGCGATCCTGAGTGCGATCATCTTTGAGCCGACACTCTACGAAGATGTCGCCTCCAAACTCTCCCCGGAAGATTTCTATCTGCCCGATCATCAGGTCATTTTTCAGTGTATGGAGGAGCTCGACCGTGAAGAGCAGCCGATCGACGAAGAGTTTCTGAAGAAAAAACTGCTCCAGAAAAAGCGTTACAATGAAGATGTCTTCGTCGAGATCATCTCCGCCAATCCCATCTCCAACGTTACGGCGTATGTCGAAGAGATCAAAGAGAAGGCGATCAAGCGTGAATTGATCAAACTCACCTCCAAAATCCGTGAAGTGACCGTCGAAGAGGATATGCCCAGCGACGATATCCTGAATATCGTCCAGAAGGAGCTATACGAAATATCCCTCGATGCCGCAACCAGAGAGTTCCGCGAATCACCCGAAATGGTCGCCGCGACGATCGCGCATATTCATGAGATGAAAAAACGGGGCAACAACGGCGTCACCGGTGTCGATACAGGCTTTCGCGAACTCAACGAACTGACAGCCGGTTTCGGGGAGGGGCAGCTCATCATCATCGCCGCCAGGCCGGCGATGGGTAAATGTCTGGCAAAGGGTACCAGAGTGCTGATGTATGACGGTACGCTCAAAGCGGTGGAAGATATCAGGGTCGGTGAACTGCTGATGGGAGATGACTCCACCCCCAGAAAAGTCCTCTCGCTGGCACGCGGGCGCGAAAAGATGTACTGGATACGCCAGAACAAAGGGATAGACTACCGTGTCAACGAGTCGCACATCCTCTCTCTGAAACGCAGCCGCAACGAGGGCAAACATAAACATGGTGATGTACTGAATATCTCCGTACGCGACTATCTGCAAAAGTCGGATAAATTCAAATCCAACTACAAGGGCTACAAAGTCGCAGTGAAGTTTATGGAGCGGAAGGTGCCGATAGAGCCCTACTTTATCGGTCTCTGGCTGGGGGACGGCAGAAAGTCTGATGTGCGTATCGCCACGGAAGATCATGAAGTGGTCGCCTACCTGAAAGCGTTTGCCAAAAGGCTCGATCTGAAACTGGTCAAGTCGAAAGAGGATGGCAAATGCCCGATGTACGGTATCACCAACGCAAAGCAGGGCGGCAAAAAAGATCGCTTCTCCCTTCAGGCGGAGCTTCGCAAACTGGGCGTGATCGAAAACAAACATATTCCGCGGGAGTATCTGATCAACGCGACACAGAAACGGCTGGAGCTGCTGGCGGGGCTGATCGACAGTGACGGGCACTATGACAAACAGTGCAACGGCTATGAGATCACACAGACCTCAAAATCGCTGGCGAAACAGATCAAATTTCTGGCAGATTCACTCGGGTTTCGCACCTCTTTGAAAAAGAAAAAAGTACTGATCAAAAAGAGCGGTTTTGAAGGGGTGGCGTACCGGGTGCGGATCTTCGGTGATATCGACCGTGTGCCGGTAAAGATCGCCCGTAAAAAAGCGGCGCCGTGGTTTGGCAAACGCAGCTGGAACCAGACAGGTATCAAAGTGGAGTTTGACAAAGTGGATGACTACTACGGTTTTGAGATCGACGGCAACAGCCTCTTTCTGCTTGAAGATATGACCGTCACACACAATACCGCTTTTACGCTCAATCTCGCCCAGAAAGCGCTGGACGACGGGCGCGGGGTGGCGATCTTTTCGCTGGAGATGCCTGCCGAGGAGCTGATGCTCAGGATGCTGAGCGCAAAGACTTCGATACCTCTGCAAAATCTCAAGGTCGGGGATCTGACCGACGAGGAGTGGTCGCACCTGAGCCGCGCGACCGATGAGATGGCGCAGAAGAAGCTCTTTGTCGATGATGACGGTCTGCTCAACATCAACCAGCTTCGCTCTAAATTGCGCAAGATCAAGACACAAAATCCCGAAATATCGCTGGCGATTATCGACTATCTGCAGCTCATGAGCGGTACCGGCGGTAAGGACCGCCACCTGGAAGTGAGTGAGATTTCTCGGGGGCTGAAACTGCTGGCAAGGGAGTTGCAGATCCCTGTCATCGCCCTCTCACAGCTCAACCGCGGACTGGAGAGCCGTCACGACAAGCGTCCTATGCTCAGTGATATCCGTGAGTCGGGATCGATCGAGCAGGATGCGGATATCATCATGTTTGTCTATCGTGACGATGTCTATAAGATGCGCGAAGAGAAAGAGAAAGAGAAGCGCGCCAAAGCGGAGGGCAAGGAGTACAAAAGTGAGTTTGTCGCCAAAGCCGAAGAGGATGCCGAGGTGATCATCGGTAAAAACAGGAGCGGTCCGATCGGTACGGCACATCTGGTCTTTCAGAAGCGTTTCACCCGCTTTGTGGACAAGGGCAATGTCCCGGTCGAGATCGTCTTTGAAAATGCCGATGAAAATGCGAAAAACTCAAAGATCGAGCTGCCGCCGATCTAGGGAGTCTGTTCGCATGATCCCGACACCTTTCTGACAGCTTTTTTATGGAAAAACTTGACCTTTTCCGGAGCAAAAAGGAGATGCTCCTTTTTACGCTCTTCATGCTCCTTCTTTTCGCGGGGCACCTGCTGCTGCGATACCACTACTTTCAACAGTTTCATGAACACAAGTTTTTCCATACCGGCGCTACGGTGCTGAACCACTACCAGAAACGTAAACCCTCCGGAAAAATCTATCAGGTACTGAAACTCAGATCCGACAACGGCGCTGTTTTTTACACGACCAACTATGAAGATCTGATCAACCTGAAAGGGCGGCGTGTGCGTCTTGGCATCATCACCGACAAGATCACTTTTACGGAGTATCTGCGAACCTTTTATGTGCCGAGTTACGATATCCGTATCTTTGAAAAGGAGCGCGGGATCAAATCGTGGCTTCATGAAAAGATCGTCGGTCAGCATGAGAGTAACACGACCGCAGAACTTTTCAGCGCACTTTTCCTGGGAGAGCCGATCGGCAAACCGTTGCGCCGGGATGTCAGCAAACTGGGCATCTCCCACCTGATCGCGATCAGCGGGTTTCATCTGGGTGTGCTGTTTGCGATACTCTATTTTCTCTTTCGCTACCCCTACTATCAGCTGCAAAACCGCTACTTTCCCTATCGAAATATGCGTTTCGATCTGACGATGGTGATTTTGGCGATACTTTTCGCCTACCTCTGGATGCTCGATTTCATCCCCTCACTGCTGCGCTCTTTTGTCATGCTGGCATACGGTTTTTTCCTTTTTCACCGCCACTTCAAGATCCTCTCTTTCGAGGTACTTTTTGTGACGGTAGTGACGATTCTGGTGATTTTCCCCTCTTTTTTGTTTTCGATCGGGTTCTGGTTTTCGGTGGCGGGTGTCTTTTACATCTACCTCTTTTTGCACCACTTCTCCCACCTCAAAGCGTGGCAGATCGTCATCCTGCTCAACATCTGGGTCTATCTGCTCATGATCCCGGTTGTGCACTACTTCTTTACCACTTTTTCATGGTATCAGCTCTGCTCACCCCTTTTGTCGATACTTTTTGTCATCTTTTACCCTCTGGAGATGCTTTTGCACCTGATCGGACAGGGGGATCTGCTGGATGGAATGCTTTTGAAACTGCTGCATTTGAGGGCGCAGATCTACCACTTTCAGACGCCGCTATGGTATCTGGTTCTCTATATTTTTCTGTCATTGGTTGCCGTCAGGTATCGTTTGGTAGCTATTGCTTTGCCGCTTTTTGCGATAGGCGTCTATTTGATTTGAAGCTGAAAAATCATGATATATGATATAATAGATCAGATCAACGCTAAGTTCTGTTTAACACAGGGCTCACGCGCAGATGAACCGCGCTTCATAAGAGCTTTTAAGCAGACTCTGGCGTCAAAAAGGAAACAGATGAGATATTTTTGGAGACTTCTCCTCTTTGCCGCACTTACCGGATGCAGCGGAGGGGGTGTGGACAGAACGCCTGAAAAGGGTAACGATACCGCTTCGCAGCAGGATAAAACGCAGGTGACAGATCCAAAAGAGCAGACAGAGGCGATTACGCCCAAAGCGTATCAGCAGATGCTCCATACCGGGATGGATGTGGACTGGCTCAAGACCACGCCGGGGCGTACGGCGGCAAGGCGTTCTCATGAAGCGGGTATCAATGTACCGGCGATCTTCAAACAGCGGGGTCTGAGCCATGTGCGGATGCGGATCAAAGAGGATATCCTGAGCGATCCGACACTGTTGCAGGAGACAAAAGATATGGTCGACGATTGTATGCAGGCGGGTCTGATTCCGATCATCGCCTATCAGGCATCGGAGTTCAAGGATGATCCGACCGATGACGAAACGCTGGCTCATGTCAAAGCGTGGTGGGAGAAGATGGCAGAAACCTTTAAAAACTATCCTTACACAGTCGCTTACGATCTGATCATCGAGACGACGGGAGAACTCAAAAAGCACAACGACCGCCTCAACCTGCTTTACAAAGAGGTTACGGCGGCGATCCGCCGGATCGATCCAAAACGCATCGTCATCGTTGCACCCAACAAAATCTCAAATCCGATGGAGCTGGACAATCTCGAAGTACCTGAACCGACAGAGTTCATGATGGTCGAGTGGCACTTCTACGCAGCCGGTCCCAAAAAGGACAACCCCAAAAAGCAGTGGACTAGCGGAACCGCCTATGAGAAAAAACTGATCACCGACAAGATCGACCATGCTTACAACTGGTCACAGGAGCATGGCATACCCACCTGGGTCGGGGCATGGATGGCAAACAACTACAACGACGTCAATGCCGATGCCACGCTGACCGACGGCGCACCCGGAGGAGGGGATTACAATATCACTGAGCAGAAGGCATTTGCCCGTTTCGTGAGCGACCGCCTGCGGGAGAAAGGAATCCCCTTCGCGGTCAACTCCGATACGAAGTTTTTCAACCGAGAAACCAACCAATGGTACCCCTCTATGGCGGAGGTGCTGGATATTATGATCGGGACGAGGTGATCTCTACACACATCCTCCACACAAAAACTTTACAATAGGACAACCAAACAATAAAGGTTGTCCATGAATCGACTGATACTACCTATTTTGATATTTTCCGCTTCACTCTGTGCCGACTCTCTGGAAGCGCTGATCCGGCAAGCTTACCGCGCCGATCCGACGCTTGCGATGCTTCATGAAGAGGCGGCGGTGATGCAGGAGGAGGTCGGTTTGTCGGGTATCTGGGAAAATCCGATGCTCAAAGCGGGGCTTACCGATCTGCGGCTGGATGCACCGGTTAAGCGCTCACTCGAACCGATGCAGACGCAGTTTGTCGCGATCTCCCAGAAGATACCGCTCTCAGACAAATTTGCCCTCTCAAAAGAGATCGCGGCTGTCAAAGCGGAGCAGACGGCACTGAAAACAGAGGTGCAGAAGCGAAAGATAGCATCCCGTATCGCAGCGTATGCCTATGCGATCGGTGTGATCGGTGAGCGGCTGAAACTGCTGGGGCAAAACAGAGCCAACCTGCGTCAGATCAGAGATCTCATGAAAGGGTATCAGGCGAGTGAAGATCTGATACTCGAAACCGGACAGTCGCTGCTACTGCTTCAAACCAGAGCAGAGGCGCTCAAAAGCAAGAGAGATGCCTTGCTGGCGCAGATCGAGCGCTATACACTTCATGAAGTATCGAAGATCGATATCGACCTGACGCCTGAGCCGCACGACATCGGCTATGACAAAAACCATCCGATGCTCAAACTCTACCGTGAAGATATCGCCATTGCTGCGAAAAAGATCGACCTTGCAAGGGCGAAAGAGCGACCGGATCTGACCGTTGGAGCGGGATATTATCAGCGGGTGAACCGGGAGGATTATCTCTCCGTCACTGTCGCGTTTCCGTTGCAGGTGTGGGGCAGGGAGAAGCTCCGCACGCAAAAAGCCAAACGCTATCTATCCTATCAGAAAGCGAGGCTGGCGGAGATCGAAAACCGGTTTGCCTCCACGGTGAAAGTACTGGGTATCACTATGCGGCAGCACGCCCGAAACTACCGGCTCTACCAAAAGCGTATCGTACCGCTGCAAAAACGCATCTCCCGGTATCTGAAAGCGAAAAACCGAAGCGGTACGCTCGATCTGAGCCGGTTGATCGAAAGTTACAACGGTGTGATTTCACTTCAGGAGCGTGCGCTTGACGAACTCTCCGGATATTTCCAAAACTATGCAAAACTGAGGTACTACCTATGAAACTATGGACTCTGCTACTCTTTTTTGTGCTGACACTTCAGGCGGAGATTCTGCAAGTCAGACAGCTGTTCAATTTTAAAACCGTCACCGTGGAGAAGCGTGTGAGCGCCGAAACGAAAACCTACTACGGTAAAACTGCCGTGGATGAGAGCCGTGTCCGGGATGTGGCACTGCGTTTTGACGCTTTTGTGACCAGACTCTATGCCGACAAGAAGTTCATGAAAGTCCAAAAAGGTGATCCGCTCTTTCGACTCTATGCCAAAGAGGTCGTCTCCCTGACCGAAGAGCTTGCGATCTCCGCAAAACTCTCCGCTTCCGCGCTGCGAAATGCCAGACGCAAACTGCGGCTGCTGGGAGTACCCCGCCTTGCCGCACAGAAAAAGGCAGTGGAGTCGTTTGACTACTTCGCCCCCTCGGACGGCTATATCATCTCCAAAAAGATCAATGAAGGCAGCTTCGCCAAGAGAGGTGAAAGGCTGATGCAGCTAGCCGACTTCAGTAGACTGTGGGTGATCGCAGATGTCTATCAGAAGGATATCGCCGTACTTCATGAAGGGATGCCCGCCAAAATCAAAGTCGAGGGGTATCCGGAAGTAAAAGGGCGTGTCGGATTTCTCTATCCCACTGTCGATACCGCAAAAGAGACCGTACCCGTGCGCATCGTCATCGACAAAAACGACAAACTCTTTCCCGGACTCTTCGCCCGTGTCAAAATCGCACTCCGGCAAAAAGAGCAACTCATCCTGCCCAAAACGGCACTGCTCCAAAAAGGCGACAAACTGTACGTCTTTGTACCCGAAGGCGCGGGAACATTCTCACCCCGCCAGATCAAAGCCAGACGCATCGACAGCCGCCACTTCGCCGTGCTTGAGGGGTTGAAAGAGGGCGACAAGGTGGTGGACAAAGCGCTCTTTTTGCTTGATAGCGATGCACTGACCAACGGGTTGTATGAGAGTGATGAGGAGGATGAGGATTGGTAGGGATAGCACTATACCTCAAAAGTGCCTATCATGATAAGTCTCTTTTTATCCGACTTAAACTTTGAGCTGTGATACCAAGCAAAGTGGCATACTGATAGTCTGCCAATACCTCTTCGTAAAGTGGCTCTATCTCTTTCATGAGAATATACTTCTCTTTGGCAGTGAGTTGCCTGAGCATCTGGGCATTTTGTCCTATTTTTACGATGTATTCGTCAGAGATTTTTTTGCCTAAGCTCATCCACTTGATATCTGAGGCATAGAGTGCATCGATCTGGGATAATTTTGCCTCGTATATGATACAATCATCCAA
>QNZT01000112.1 GCA_003978455.1 Sulfurospirillum sp. | reverse complement strand
CGGGAAGGGACAAATACCAGATCACATTTCGGACAGTGGTAATAGAAGCGGTTTTCCCCTTTTGCAAAAAGGGAAGTCTCCCCGTTACTGCAAAGAGGACAGTGAAAGTATCTTTTTTCCATACCGCTATGATAATAGAAAAAAGTTAAGGGTACCTCTAAATTATCAAAACTCCGGCTTGCACCGGAACTTCTATCGGGTATTCCAATTTATATGAATTGCATACATAAGAATATGGATAGTTAGTATATGTTCTGGAAGAGATCCACTAAAAATAGATTTTTTTAAGGTCAGATAGCCGCCGTCCCATATTTAAAAGCAGCATATCGGCAACAACAAGTGCCGCCATAGACTCTGCAACGATCGAGCCGCGGATGGCGACACAGGGATCATGCCTGCCTTTGAGTTCACAAGTAACCTCTTTACCGTGAATATCCACAGTCTGCTGTTCCTGGAAAATGGAAGGGGTGGGTTTAAAATAGACTTTGATATCGATCTCATCACCGTTGGTGATGCCCCCGAGGATACCGCCGCTTTTGTTGCCGATAAATCCCTCTTTGGATATCTGGTCGTTGTTCTGAGAACCTTTGAGTGATGAGGATGCGGTACCTTCCCCGATCTCTACCCCCTTGACCGCATTGATACTCATCATCGCATCTGCAAGCATGGCATCCATTTTGTAGTAGATAGGCTCTCCGAGACCGATGGGGGTGTTGGTGATTTTTACCAGAGCGACACCTCCGACAGAGTCGTGACGGTTTTTGGCTTCGAGCACTGCATCTTTCTGTTGCGGTTCGATGCTGCTGTCGAGTGCGTAGATCTCACTCTCTCTGGCTTTTTTAAAGTCAAACTCTTTTGCTTCGATGCCATCTATGGCAAAGACGCCGCTTTGTACCGTGATATCCAGCTCTTTGAGCATTAGTTTGGCAACGGCACCGGCAGCGACGCGTGCGGCAGTCTCTCTCGCACTGCTACGTCCACCGCCTCTGTAGTCACGGATGCCGTACTTGTGAAAATAGGTGAAGTCGGCATGCCCGGGACGAAAGAGATCTTTGACATTGGAGTAATCTTTACTCTTTTGGTTGGTGTTGAAAATCACCATGGCGATCGGAGTGCCGGTGGATATTCCCTCAAAAACACCGCTTAGGATTTCCACCTTGTCTCCCTCTTTTCGGGCAGTCGCGTATGCATTTTGTCCCGGTTTTCGGCGGTCAAGTTCACTTTGGATAAAAGCTTCGTCAATCTTCAGACCCGCGGGTACCCCATCGACGACACATCCGAGTGCTTTGCCGTGAGATTCACCAAACGTCGTAAATATAAATCTTTTCCCAAAACTATTCAACGCAATTCCCTCTTCAGTTTTTCGATAGCTTGTTTTGCGGCTTCCTGCTGTGCCTCTTTTTTGCTTTTGCCTTTTGCCTGTGCAATTTCACGATTGTTTATTTTTACCATGATGACAAACTCTTTCTGGTGATCCGGTCCGCTGGAGCCGGTAACGACGTATTGCGGTGTAACACCCATATGTGCCTGGGTGATCTCCTGAAGGGTGGTTTTATAGTCTTTGAAGACGGTCTCCAGATCGATTTTGGGATATGCTTTTTCAAGCAGTTTCAGGGATATCTTTGTCGCCTCTTTCAGACCGCTTTCCAGATATACCGCACCGATCAATGCTTCAAATGCGTTGGAGAGGATGGATGGCTTTTGTCGACCGTTGTTATTCTCCTCGGCAAGTGAAAGATAGATATACTCTCCAAGGTCGATCAGCCTTGCCAGTTGTTCAAAACCCTTTTCATTGACCAGCGATGCGCGGAGCTTGGAAAGCTCTCCCTCTGAAACAGTAGGAAATTTATGGTACAGATACTCTCCGACGATCAAGTCAAGTACAGCGTCTCCCAGAAATTCAAGTCGTTCATTATTGTACGGTTGTTTACTGCTTTTGTGTGTCAGTGCCGTTTTTAAGAGGGTACGATCTTTGAAGTGGTAACCCAGTCTGTTTTCGAGTATGCTCAAATCACCCATTGTCTGATTCCTTTTGGGACTGTTGTAGTTTTTCTGCTTCGCCTCTGGCTATTTTATCACATTTTTCATTTTCTTCATGACCGTTGTGACCGCGCACCCAGACGGCTTTGATTTTGTGCGGTTTTGCCACTTCGAGGTATTTGCGCCACAAGTCCGGGTTTTTGACTTTTTTAAAATCTTTTCTAACCCAGTTTGCAAGCCATTCGTTGATGGCATTGACGACATAGGATGAGTCGCTGGTGATGGTTACTTCACACGGCTCTTTAAGCAGCTTGAGACCTTCGATGACTGCCAGTAACTCCATTTGATTGTTAGTGACATCGGGCAGGGCGCCGCTGGCGATCTTTTCATGATCTCTGTATTTTAAAATAGCGCAGTAGCCTCCGTATCCGGGATTTCCCAGCGATGAGCCGTCGCTATACAAGTGAATCTTTTTCATACTCTCTCTTTGTCAGTTTTGTGCTGATCAGTGTGCTGCCGATATTTTGGCACTGGGGACAGCGGTAAAAATAGAGCGGGAAAGTATTTTTACAGTTGCTACAGGTGTAGTCAAAACTGATATCCGCGCTCTTGTCTTCTGCTTTGACCAGCTTGATCAAAATATTGAGTACAAAATGCGTGCTGCTGTCGGCAAGCGTTACATCCCCTTTTGCCGTATAGATCTCCGACAGAAGAGAGTTGGACTCTATCAGCCGATCATCAAGTCTGTCATAGCGTGTTTCCCATATCAGATCGATGATATTTTGAAAATCAAAATTTTTGAGAAGATCATATGTCAAAGGCAAGTTGTTGCTTTTCAAAAACTCATATAGCTTTCTCTGTACTATTTTATTTTCCAAGCCTATCTCTCGGAGTTTCTGTATCTTCTTCTCCTCTTTCAGAGATTTGTCATGAAGTACCCTTAGGATTTGAAAATAGAGCTTTTTCTCCTTAACGTCAATATCAAACTCCTGAAGGGTATCGAGAACCTCTATCGCTTTGTCATACATACGCAGATTGTCATAGATGACTATAAGATAGGTCAGTGCCTCTTCATTGCGGGGATAGATTTTGAGTGCTGTGAGCAAAATATCCCGCGATCTTTCCAGAAAGCCCGCTTTGTAGTAGGTCTTTCCCAAAAGTGTGAGGATATCTTTTTTGACGATCTTGTCTCTGTTTCCCTGCAAAATCGCCTGATAAATTTCGATCGCCTTTTGGTACTCGCCTCCCTTTTCAAAGGTCAGTGCCATCAGGACTGAAGATTCGATAGGAAGTTGCTTCTTCTGAATCACCTCTTTGTATTCGCTAAAGCCGTCATACTGGTGAAACTTGGTAAGAAATTTATTGACACTGGACTCTTCCTCCCGCTTTTTGAAAAATCCCCAGGAGTAGCTGAAAAAAGAGACGATTACGACGATAGCGACGAGCAGGATCACGCCGTAGATAGGATCACGATAGTCGATAGAGAAAATATCCAAAATATAGTCCGCCCAGTTTTGTATTGGGAAGAATTATAACAAAAAGAGTATGAGAGTTTATATGTCGTAAAGAAAGTGTGGGCAGTGAGCAGGAGATGTCTGAAGTGTACCTCGTTTTTGGGAGTACACTTCATGTAGATTTAAAGAGAAAGGCTTAAAGCGCTTCCTCGTCCTCTTCGCCTGTTCTGATACGAATTGTTTTCTCGATAGAAGAGACAAATATCTTACCGTCACCGATTTTACCGGTTTTAGCGGCTGTTGTGATAGCATTGATCGCTGCATCCAGAAAGCCTTCTGATACAACCACTTCGATTTTGACTTTCGGTAAAAAGTCGATCACATATTCAGCACCTCTGTAAAGTTCAGAGTGTCCCTGCTGTCTTCCGTACCCTTTGACTTCGGATACTGTCATACCCTCGATCTCTGCTGCTACGAGCGCCTCTTTTACATCATCCAGTTTAAATGGCTTGATGATTGCTTCGATTTTTTTCATAACCTGATTCCTCACTTTTCGCTTATATTATTATAGATTGATTGCTTTTTCGCCGTGTGTCGCTTCGTCAAGACCCATCTGTTCGGTCTCTTCGTCAACTCTTCCGCCACCTGTAATGATACTAGATATAAAATAAACAATCGCCGTTGCGATACCGCTGTAAACAATTGTCAGACCGATTGCTTTGAGTTGTGCGATCAGTTGTGTACTGAGATTGAAATTTTCAGGCATCAGATATGGCGCGATAAAGAGTGCCGTTGCGATAGAACCCCAGATACCAACCAGACCGTGTACCCAAAAAGCGTCGAGAGAGTCATCGACTTTAAAGAGTTTTTTGATTTTGGAAACACCGATGAAACCGAGAATACCACCGACAAGACCGATGATGATAGCACCTGTGACACCTGCACTTCCTGAAGCAGGTGTGATAGCGACAAGACCTGCAACCGCACCGGAAGCACCACCTACTAGTGTTGCTTTTTTGTAGAAGATGTACTCAACGATCAACCAGCCGATGACACCGAGTGCTGCGGCAACATTTGTGATCAGGAACGCATTGCCGGCAACACCATCCGCTGCAACTTCCGAACCGGCATTGAAACCGAACCATCCAAACCACAGAAGCGCAGCACCCAGAACGGTCAGTACGGGAGAAAATGGTTTAATCGCCGCTTTGCCAAAATCTCTTCTTTTGCCAAGAATCATAGCGACTACAAAACCTGCAACACCTGCATTGATATGTACAACTGTACCGCCTGCGAAGTCCATTTCACCGAAGTTCAGTGTTTCACCGCCACCCCACGCCCAGTGCGTGATAGGGGCATAAACAACCAAAATCCAGAGTGCAGAGAAGACAACGTATGTAGAGAACTTGACTCTTTCTATCATAGAACCGCTCGCAATGGCTACTGCGATTGCTGCAAATGTTCCCTGAAACGCGACAAACAGAAGCTCGGGAATAGTTCCGCTAAGTGTCTGATCTGTGATACCGCTGAGCATAATTTTACCGGTACCGATAAAATCACCTGCTCCGAATGCGATGCTGTAACCTGCGACAACCCATACCAGTGTTCCGACCGCATAGGCGATAAGACTCATACCCATAGTGTTGAGTACGTTTTTGCTTCTGGTCATACCACCGTAAAAAAGTGCCAGACCAGCCGGTGTCATAAGCATAACAAATGCAGTCGCAACGATCATCCAGGCAGTATCACCCGAGTTGAGCTTCGCGTCATCTGCAAAAGCAGCCAACGGCATCAATGCCAGTAATGCAAATATATTTTTCATATATTTCTCTCCTAAAAAAATTTTTAACAGCCAAATTTTACATCAAAATAAGAAGAAGTTATCCAAAAAGAGTGATTAAAATTTAGGCAATCATCAAAAATTAATAAAAATTGCCGATATTATGCTAAAATTACAGTAACGAGAATGCAAGGAGCCCCATCATGAAAAAGTGTACTTCACTTGAAGAAGTCAGAAACGAAATAGACAAGATAGACGATCAGATTCTGGAGTTGATTGCAAAACGTAAAGATATGGTTAAACAGGCTGCAAATTTTAAACACTCTGTAGAAGAGATCAAAACAGATGAGCGTATAGACCATGTCATCGACAAAGTGAGACACAGGGCGCTGATGCTGGGCGTCTCTCCAAATATGGTGACCGATATCTACCGGCAGATGATCGAAGAAATGGTAGAAACGGAAATCGCCCAGTTTAGAAACGCCAAAAATTTTTAATACGGAGCAGCTTGACTCCGTATTTTATGACAACTTCCCTCTTCAGTCCTTATTAAATAAGTTTATATTATAATTCTTTCCAAATATGCTATAAAAGGACTTTTATGACAAAGGTAATACAAAATATTTTTTTCGCTTCTGCTGCCGCGCTTTTCTGCACATCTGTGCTAACGGCGGCAACAGCTGAAAAAACGCCTGCTCAAAAGCAGGCTATCGCAAAAAAGCGGCAGTTTACCAGCAGCTGGCAGATCGCTTTCGGCGGTACAAGCAAAGATATCGCCTATGGTGTCGCTCCGGCTGAAAACGGCTCGGTGATCGTTGTCGGACAGTGTCGCTCTTATGGCAAGGGAAGGGATGATGTGCTCGCTATGAAAGTGAACAGGGATGGCAAAACACTCTGGAAAAAGACCTTTGGACGCAAACGAAAAGATATCGCCTATGCGATCACACGAACATCCGACGGGAACTTTGTCGCGGTCGGTGAGTCACGCTCTTTCAGCAAGCTGGGTGACCCGGATGTCTATGTGATAAAGTTTGATACAAACGGAAATCTGATCTGGGAAAATACATACGGCGGGGAGATGAGAGATTTTGCAAAGGCAGTTGTTGCGACCGGCGACGGCGGGGTGCTGGTTGCCGGATCGAGTGAATCGTTCGGCGATGACTATCTGGATGCTTATATTTTGAAAATCAGCAAAAATGGAAAAGAGGAGTGGGCACGGGTGCTCGGCGGTGAGCGTGACGATATCGCCAACGGGATCGCCCTGACGACTGACGGCGGTTTTGTGATCGCCGGTGTAACGCAAAGCTACGGTTACCAGAGCAAGGATTACTATATCATCCGTTTTGACAAGCATGCAAAACAGCGCTGGACAAAAGTGTACGGAGAGGATAGTGAAGATATCGGTAAAGGTGTGGTTGCAACAGCTGACGGTGGATGTGTTGTGACCGGTTCTACCAAGTCTTTCGGCTCCAAGCGAAACGATGTGATGGTGATCAAAGTCGCAGCCAACGGTAAACTGGTCTGGCAGCGACTCTTCGGATACAAAGAGAAAGAGTGGATGAACGCCATCGTCAAAACCGAAGATGGCGGTTTCATGATGGCGGGACAGACAGACTCTTTCGGTCACGGAAAGTTCGATTTTTATGTGATGCAGCTCAATGCCGAAGGACACTCTGTGTGGAGTCCTGTTTATGGTGGAGAGGACAAGGATATCGCCTATGGTTTGACACGCACCACCGATGGCGACTATGTAGTCGTCGGTTCTACCAAAAGCTATGGAAAAGGGAAAGAGGACTATTTTATCGTCAAACTCAAAAAGAAGTAAATCTCCCGATCCGGAACCAAGCTGCTGTGCACTTGTGCACCAGCGCCGGCAGCGTTAATCCAATAGCTCCGACCTGCGTTTTAATCCCCGAAGTGTTATAATCATTTCATGATAGAACAGGAATCGATCGAAGCACTCAAAAACCGGCTGGATATTGTTGATGTAGTCGGAAGTTATATCGAGTTGAAGAAGAGCGGTGCGAACTTCAAGGCAAATTGTCCTTTTCATGGGGAAAATACACCTTCGTTTGTCGTAAGCCCCGCCAAACAGATCTACAAATGTTTCGGCTGCGGGGTAGGGGGCGACAGCATCAAGTTTGTGATGGAGTATGAAAAACTCTCCTACCCCGAAGCCCTGGAAAAACTCGCATCCCAGTACAATATCACACTCCGGCATACCGAGGGGAACAAGAGTTTCTCTAAAGAGAAGAAGATCATGGAGGATCTGAACCTCTTTTTCCGTAAAAATCTCAGCAACAATCCCACCGCATTGCACTATCTTCATGAACGCGGCATCTATGAATCTTCCATCGAAAAGTTTGAGATAGGGTATGCCCCCGAGTCTTTCAAATCGCTGGAGTATATGCGCGACAAAGGTGTCTCGTTTACCGATGCCAAAGATTTCGGGCTGGTTGCGGTGGATGAAAAGGGGCGGGCGTATGCGCGTTTTACGCAGCGGATCACATTTCCTATCTTCACACCGGCGGGAAAGATCGTCGGTTTCGGCGGCAGAACGATCACCAACCATCCGGCAAAATATATCAACTCCCCACAGAGCAAAATCTTTGACAAATCACATCTGCTCTACGGCTACCACAAAGCGAAAACGACGATTTTGCAAAAGGGTGAAATCATCATCACCGAAGGGTATCTGGATGTGATTATGTTGCATCAGGCAGGTTTTACAAACACCGTGGCGACACTTGGAACGGCACTGACAAACTACCATGTGCCGATTATCGCGCGGGGTGATCCCAAAGTGATACTCGCGTATGACGGAGACAAAGCGGGGAGGGCGGCGGCGTTTAAAGCCGCTTCGATGCTCAGCGCCAAAGGTATGGGCGGCGGTGTCGTACTTTTCGGAGAGGGGATGGATCCCGCCGATATGGTCAAAGCCCGAAAAACGGATGAACTCAGCACGATGTTCCGCAAACCAAAACCGCTGATAGAGTTTTGTATCGAAGAGATCGTCGCACGGCACAATACCAGCGATCCACTCCAGAAAGAGCGGGCACTCAAAGAGGTGACGGAGTATCTCAAAACACTGAGTCCTGTTTTGCAGGATGAGTACAAAGGGTATGTCGCGGCGATTTTGGGAGTCAATGAACGGCTGGTGGGGATACGTCATGAAAGGTATATGGAACGTGAACAGCAGCAGACGGGGCAAAGACGCAGGGAAGATATCGCCGAACTCTCGATGATCAAAACCATTCTCTCTAATCCGTCGGTGCTTGACAGATTTTTTGATGTGGTTGGAGATGAGGTGTTTCAGGTGCATCGGTACGAGTTTTCACTGGTCGCACAGGAGCAGTTTGACCACCCTGATCTGCTGGGGATCATGATACGTGATGATATCCTCGAACTTGACGAAGAGTCGCTTAAAAAACAGTTAAGACTATTTTTGATAAAACACTACAACGAAGCGTTGCGCATAGTAGGGCGCAACCGGGCGATACCTGCGGAAAAGAAGAACTTTCTGCTGCGTAAAATCAAAGAAAATCTGCAAAAACTGAAACGGGGGGAACTGGTAGCATATGAGAGCTTTAGCACTATTTAGCGGGGGACTGGACAGTATGATCTCGGTCAAACTGATCACCGATCAGGGGATCGATGTCACTGCCATCCACATCGATATGGGGTTTGGCAGCAGCAGGGATAAGAGCGAACTGCTCAAAAAGCGCGCGCAGATGGTCGGTGCGGATTTTGAGATAGTCAACATTCGCGAACAGTTTGTTAAAGAGATACTGTTCGATCCCAAATACGGTTACGGTAAAAATTTCAACCCCTGTATCGACTGTCACGGAAATATGTTTCGCGTGGCAAAAGGGCTGCTGCCCAAATACAACGCCTCATTTATCATCACCGGAGAGGTGATCGGACAGCGCCCGATGAGCCAGCGGGCGGAAGCGATCCGAAACGTCACGAAACTTGCCGGTGACGAAGAGGGTGGGATCATCCTGAGACCGATGAGTGCGAAACTGATGACCCCGACGATTCCCGAAAAAGAGGGATGGGTCGATCGGGAAAAACTGCTGGGTATCGAAGGGCGAAACCGCGAAGTACAGCTCTCACTGGCGGAGGAGTGGGGCTTTGAAGAGTACGAAAGCCCCGGCGGCGGATGCCTGCTGACCGAGCACTCGTTTGAGCAGAAGATCAAAGATGTGATCGCCCATGAAACTTTTACGGTCGCAGATATAGACGTGCTCAAAGCCGGTCGCCATCTGCGTCTTCCCGACGGTGCGAAACTGGTCATAGGGCGCAATCAGGAGGACAACGAACACCTCATGAAAACCGACAACCCCAAATATATCTTTGCAAAAGCAAACGATATCGCCGGTCCCGTAAGCCTGATCAGCAAAGATGCCACAGCGGCGGACAAAGCGCTGGCGGCAAAACTGATACTTACCTACACCAAAACCCCGGCACAGAGCGAAGGAAGTGTTACCATAGGTGATGAAGTGATCACCGCAACCCCTTTTGAAAATAAATCATACGCACAAAAATATTTTGTGGTAAAATAGCAAAAACAGCGAACAGGAGCAGTTAAAATGGATACAACATTTGTCATGACAGCATCTACAATCGGAATGGTCATCGTTTTGATCGGATCAGTCTATGCCGGTTTATACTTCTCGAAAAAATCAGCCCAGAGACGCAGGGAGATCGAGGAGAAGAGAAGAGAGCTTCATGAAGCCGAGTCAAAAAACCGGAGAAAGTTTTGAAACGCACCCTGCTTGACCTCTACGGTGCGTGGATACTCTTTTTCCACTATGCCAAATGGCCGATCGTCATCGGTCTGCCCGTCTTGTATCTGGAGATGGGCTATCAGCGCAATCTCGTGATGGATATCATCTGGGTATATTGCCTCTATCTTGTACTCGAAGGATTTTACCGACGATACATCCTCAAACAAAAATGTACCTCCAAAGGGTGCGACACAAAGAAAAAATAATCTTTTTTTGCTATAATCACACCCTTACTACACCAAAGGGCCCTTAGCTCAGCTGGGAGAGCGCTTCGCTGGCAGCGAAGAGGTCACCGGTTCGATCCCGGTAGGGTCCACCATCATAACTCCCGTTACGTGTGTGATTTCACTCTATATCGCTCCGGTCATATATGTTATATATCATAAAAATATGGTAAAATATTCTATCCCTTTGTAAATAGGATTTACCTGTGTATGAGATCGAACGAAAATATCTTCTGAAACCTGCTGTCCTGAAGTTTTTAAAGAAAACACCTCATCAGTGCCAAAAGCTTACCCAGTTTTATACCAAAGTGACACCCGATCTGAGCGTGCGGTATCGCAGGGTGGGGAAGAGGTACTATAAAACAGTGAAAAAGGGGCGGGGCGGTATCCGTGAGGAGTATGAGAAGAAAATCTCCGGGAAAAAGTATCTGAAAAATATCCCAAAGCGTATCGGTTATGTGATCGGGAAAAAGCGCTGTCTCTTTCATGAAGATGGGCTGGAGTACGGTGTGGATATCTACAAAGCGCCGTTTGAGGGGCTTTTGGTACTGGAGGTGGAGTTTTCGGACAAGAAGGCGTATGAGGATTTTGTATTGCCGCCGCGTATCGCTTCTGTGGTGGAGAGAGAGGTTACCGAAGATGAGGTGTATAAAAACAAAAACCTTGCACTCTTTGGGCTTCCTTCAGAAGAGGAGCACGCGACAGACCGATTGATGCAGAAACTGCGGCAACTGAAAAAGGAGACGTTTCGCTACAGAAAAGCGATTCTTGGCGGCGGCAGCGATGAGGATTTGCATCAGTTTCGGGTTTCGCTGCGTACGGCTGTATCGTTGCTGGCAAGCTGCCGTTTTATGTGTGATGAAAACGGATGTGGCTATTTTAAAAAATCTCTGAAGGAGATCATCTCCGTTACCAACCGCAAAAGAGATCTCGATGTCATGAAAAGAGGTCTTGCGTCGTTTCGCAAAGATGTGAAAAGTGCCGATATGCAAAAGTCGTTTGAACTGCTTCATGAAACGATAGACAAAGAGATAGCACGGGAAGAGCGGTATATCAGAGCCTATCTGCAAAGCAGCCGTTTTGGGAAAATCATGAATGATTATAAAGCGTTTATCAAAGGCGGACACCGTCAGCATGAAACGTTTTATGCCCGTTACAGCGTTGTTCCGGTTTGTGATTATGTTATCTTCTCACACTTCATGAAGATCAAAAAGCGTATCGGGAAGATCAAAGCGAAGGACGATGATGTCCCTCAACTCCATAAACTGCGGATCGACTTTAAAAAGATGCGTTATCTGCTGGAAAACTTTCATGAACTCTACGATGACAGGGAGATCAAAAAGCTTGTCAAAAGCGTGAAAAAGTTGCAGAAAGTTCTGGGGAGATTTCATGACGGCTATCAGCAGAGGCTTATCTTTGAAACCCTGCTGCGTCAGCAACAGGATAAAGGTGTCGTTTTCTTTCTGGAAAATATCCTCCTGCCGCAGCTGCATACTGCACAGCACAAAGAGATAGTGTCGGTTACAAAACGGGTGAAAAAGTTTCTGGAGACGGAAGCGATTTACCGAAAGATTTTTATCCCTGCATCTAACGAAAAAACCTGATACTCAGCGGGTACTCCCACAAAAGACCGTCATTTGCCTTGATGCCTCCGATGATCGCCAGGATGAAGATGGCGACTTTTAACAGCAGCAGCAACACGATACCGATACCCACATAGATCAGAAAAAAGGCGATGAGTCCGTAGATGAAGTAGGAGAGCATCCAGTTGAGAACGATCTTTCCCTGCCGGTCGATGAAAGGGGACTCCTCTTTTTTGATCTGCCACATCACGATGACTGCAAGCAGTCCTGCAAAGGGAAAGAGCATATTGAGCAGTTGCGCGAAGTGTATGTACATCGCCCAGTTGCGTTCCCATTTGGCAGGCATGGCGGACTCCTTCATTTTTTTGGGGTATTATACTATAATTGTCGGAAAAAAAGGAGCAAAGATGGCGGCAGCTATATTTGAATCAACGATCAAAAGTAACCCTGTAGGCAGGTGGTATATCGAGTTGAAGGATACAAGCGATGAGGAGAGAGTAGAGTATTGTCTCGATATGGATGAATATGCACAAAAAATAGAAGAGATGGGTGCCGAGTATGGTGGAGATATAGAGGTGCACTGGCGAGCGGATGAAAATGTCAATCAGCAGCAACTGAACGAAGTGCGTATCGAGATCGCACGCTGGGAGCAGAAGATGCAGGAAGATGCGGCGGGAGAGCCGGGAGTTTAATCTCTTTTGTCTAAAATAGACGACACAAAAAGTCACAATAAATTTAATCAATAAGAAGGAGAGAGATGTCAAAGATACAGATATGGCATAATCCACGGTGCAGCAAATCAAGAGCAGCACTGAAAGTTTTGGAAGAGAACGGTATCGAACCGGAGGTGGTAAAATACCTCGACGTTCCACATACCAAAGAGGAGATCAAAAATCTTCTGAAGATGCTCGGTCTCAAGTCAGCCAGAGAGCTGATGCGTACCAAAGAAGCGATCTACAAAGAACTCGGTTTGAAAGATGTAACTGATGAAG